>CP144843.1:0-117174 GCA_036689505.1 Candidatus Stammera capleta | reverse complement strand
TAATTAAATATATTATTGTAACATATTATATAAATATATAATTATATATTTATATAATATGTTACAATAATATATTTAATTAATATATTTAATAAAATGAATAAAAATATAATTAAATTAATAATAAAAATTAAAAAAAATATAAAATATATAGAAAATAGTAATAACAAACAAACATTTAAAACAAATTATTATAAAAAAATATCACAATTATATAAAAAATATATTAAAAAAAAAAAAATATCAATATTTACATATAGCAAATATATAACTTTAATCAGAAGACAATTCATAAAAAAAAAACATCATAACTTAAATAAAAATTTAAATATATTATCTAAAAAGTTTAAATACTATAAATATCAATTAAATAAATTAAAATATAAATCTGTTAAAAAAATATTTAAAAAAATTAAAAAAATAAATAAAAAATTATCTAAAATTAATATATTAATAAAATTTTTAAATAAAATAAAATTTAAAAATAATGATAATATAATTAAAATTAATAATATAATTAATAAAATTCCTGAATGAAAAAAAGAAATAAAAATATTAATAAAATATAAATGATACAAAGCAAATAAATATATAATTAATAAAATTTATCAAGGAAATAAATTATTTAAATATATTAAAAAATTAAAAATAAATCACGAAATTCTATTTCATTTAAAAATTGAAAAAAAAAAAATAAATTTAATTAAAAAAAAATCGATTAAAGCATTAAAAATTAAAAAAAATAATACTATTAAAATAAATTATAAAAATTATATTAAAAAAATATATGATATATTAAATAATACATATAAATTAGAAACATTAAATGATGTATGTAGTATATGTTTTGTTCTATCAGCTATATCAGGAAGAAGAATGATAGAAATTATATATAGAGGAAAATTTAAAATATTTAATAAAAATGAAATATATTTTAAAGGTCAAGTTAAAAGTAATAAAAATAAAACATACAAAATATATATATTATTTGATACAAAAATATTTATAAAATATATAAAAAAATTAAGAGAATGTAAAATAATTAAAAATATTTTAATAAAAACAAAAAATAATAAAAATAAATTAATATCAAAAAACGCACAAATAAGTAACTATATATCACCATATCTAAATAAATGAGTTAAAAATTTTTTTAATGATAAAAAAAGATCTTATAAAGATAGTAGATCTATATATGCACGTATAACATTTAAAAAATGATTTAATAATGATAAAAAATGAAAATATAAAGATGAAGATATATTTTTTAGTAAAATATTAGGTCATGATAATATAAATAGTCAAATGTATTATAAACAATTTAAATTATATAATTTTTGTAATAATTGGAAACCTAAAAAAAATAAAAATAATATATTTAAAAAACTTAAATTATTAGATAATAAACTTAATAATATAATAAAAAGAAAAACAGCATATAGAATACATGAAATTACAAAAAAAATTTTAAAAAAAAAACCTAACAAAAAAATTACAAGTTATTTATTAAGAAAATATGGTTTTAATACTAAACTAATAAAAAGATATATAGATTATATATCAAAATATATAAATTATAAAAAAAATTATAATATAATAATAAAATAAAAAATAATAAAATAATAAATAATAAATAACAAATAAAATTAATAAAGATATAATGAATCTAAATTTATTAATTAAGATTCATTATAATCTATTAATAAATAATAATTAAAATTTATTATAAATATATTTAATTATAATAATAAATATAACTAGCTAAATCTAATACTTTATTAGAATATCCAGTTTCATTATCATATCATGAAATAACTTTAATAAACTTATTATTTAATAACATAGTAGCTTTAGAATCAAATATAGATGTTTTCTTATTACCATTAAAATCTGTAGAAACTACATATTCATCAGTAAATCCTAATATACCTCTTAAATAACTTTTACTTGCTTCTTTAATAGATAAACATAATTCATCATACGTAGTAGGATGCTCTAATTTAGCTGTTAAATCTACTACAGATACATTAGAAGTAGGAACTCTAAATGACATACCAGTTATTTTACCTTTTAATTCAGGTATTATAACTCCTAAAGCATTTGCAGCTCCTGTAGAAGATGGTATTATATTTTGAAATACACTTCTTCCTCCTCTTCAATCTTTTAAAGAAGGAGAATCAACTACTTTTTGAGTAGATGTAGCTGCATGTATAGTAGTCATAAAAGCTTCTTTAATTTTAAAATTATCATTTATAACTTTTACAATAGGAGCTAAACAATTAGTAGTGCAAGAAGCATTAGATATAATATTTTGACCATCATAATTATGATGATTAACACCCATAACAAACATAGGAGTATCATCTTTTGAAGGACCAGTCATTATTACATATTTAGCACCAGATAATATATGACCATAAGATGATTCTTTAGTTAAAAAAATTCCAGTAGATTCTATAACAACATCAACATCATATTTACTTCAAGGAATATTTTTAGGATCTTTAAAAGAAGTAACAAAAACTTCATTATTATTTATTAATAACTTATTTTTATCTTTAATACAATCAATTTTACCATTAAACTCTCCATGAACTGAATCAAATTTAAGCATATAAGCCATATAATCAATATTTATTAAATCATTAATTAATACAACTTTAATATTTTTACGATCTTGAGCATTACGAAAAACTAATCTTCCTATTCTACCAAAACCATTAATACCTATTTTAATAGTCATGAGTTCACCAAAAATAAAGTTATTAAATATTTTTTAAAACTTTAATATATTATATAATGTTTACTTTAAAAATTAAATGAATATTTAAAAAAATTAAATTAAATAATTTATATATAAACTTGAAAAATTTAAATATAATCATATTTATATATTAAATTGTTTAAATAAATATATTAATAAAATTTAAGGAAATTTAACCATGTATTTTAAAAATTTTTCTATTATACCAAATTTATCAGATTCTGTTTTTTCAAAAAAATTTAATAAAATAAATAAATTTTTTAATAAAATAACAAATAATATTCCTTCAAACTCTTTTCCTTTATATAATATTAAAAGAAAAAATAACTATTTAAAATTAATAATAAGTTTACCTGGATGAAAAAAAAATGAACTAGAAATAAACCTAATTAATAATCAATTAAATATAATAGGAAATAAAATAAAAAAAGAAAACAAAAAATATTATATTTATAAAGGAATAGTAAAAAATAATTTTAATATAAATTATTCAATACCACAAAATTCTAAAATTACTAGTGCTAATTTAAAAAATGGTATATTATCAATTAATATAGAACAAAAAATTCCAGAAAACAAAAAACCTAAAAAAATACAAATAAACAAAAAATAATAAAATAAACCACCTATAAATAAAATATTTAAAAATTAATAGGTGGTTTTTTTAAATCATTTAAAAATGGATTTTTAGCTTGTAAAAATGCGATTTTATCACATTTTTCATTATAAAAATTACCATTATGACTTTTTATATAAAAAATTTTTATATTTTTTTTAAAAAATATAATTAAATAATTAATTTCAATTCATAAATCTAAATTCTTAATAAATTTATTTTTTGAATTTTTTCAATTATTTTTTTTTCATTTAAATAATCATTCATTTATACCTTTATATAAATAAATACTATCTGTATATATATATAATATTACATTTATATTTTTATATAAAAAAAATCTCATAGGTAATATAAAAGCCATTAATTCCATTCTATTATTAGTTGTATAATAATAACCAGCTTTAAAAATAAATTCTTTATTATCTATTATAACTATTGCAGCACATCCACCAGGACCAGGATTTCTTATACAAGATCCATCTGTATAAATAATAACATTTAACATATAAACAAATAAAAAATTAATATTATATTATAACAAAAAAATGAAAAGACAAATAGTTTTAGATATAGAAACTACAGGATTTAATAAAATTAATAATAAACATTACATAGACCACAAAATAATAGAAATAGGAGCAATTGAAATAAAAAATAGAAAAATTACAAATAATATTTTTCATACATATTTAAATCCTAATAGAAATATAGAAAACGATGCTTATAAAATACATAAAATAAAAAATTCATTTTTAAAAAATAAACCTAAATTTATAAATATAGTAAATAAATTTATAAATTTCATAAAAAATTCTGATTTAATAATACATAATGCAAAGTTTGATATAGAATTTATAGAATATGAATTAAAATTAATAAATATAAAAATAAAAATCAAAAATATATGTAATATAATTGATACATTATATTTAGCAAGAAAAAAATTTCCAGGAAAAAAAAATGATTTAGATTCTCTGTGTAAAAGATATAAAATAAATACAGATTACAGAAAAAAACATGGAGCTTTAATAGATGCAAAGTTATTATCTAATATATATTTGTATATAACTAGAAAACAAATTAAAATTAATAATTTATTTAAAAAAAAAATATATAATAAAAACAATATTAAAATAATTAATAATAAAATTAAAAAATATAATATTAATAATATAGAATTTAATAATCATATAAAATATTTAAAATATATAAAAAAAAAATATAAAAAATGTATATGAAAAAATTAAAATTTGAATAATAAGGAAAAATTTATGAAAATATTATCAATATCAAAAATATTAAAAATAAAAAATATAAAAAAATATAATAATAAAATTATTACTATTAAAGGATGAATAAAAACTAAAAGAAGTTCTAAATTAGGAATATTATTTATAGATATAAATGATGGATCAAGTATAAATAATATACAAATTATAATAAAGAAAAATATAAATAATTATAATAAAATTAAAAAATTAACTAGTGGTTGTTCTATTAAAATTAATGGTATAATTATTAAAAATAAAAACACAAAAAATTATGAAATAAATGCAAAGTATATAAAAATATTAGGAATTATAAATAATCCAAAAAAATATCCACTAAGTCCTAAATATCATTCATTAGAATATTTAAGAAAAATATCACATCTTAGACCTAGAACAAAATTATTTGGATGTATTTCAAGAATTAGAAACACATTCATATTTAATTTACATAAATATTTACAAAAAAAAAATTTTCTACTAATAAATACTCCAATTATAACATCTTTAGATACTGAAGGTCATAGTAAAATGTTTAATGTTAGATATGATAAAAATAACTTTTTTAATAAAAAATCATATTTAACTGTTTCAGGACAATTAAATCTAGAATCATATGCATGTTCATTATCAAAAGTATATAATATAGGACCAATATTTAGAGCAGAAAATTCAAATACAAAAAAACATTTATCTGAATTTTGAATGTTAGAAACTGAAATTGCATTTTATAAATTAAATAAAATAATTAATTTGTCAAAAAATATATTATCATATTCTTTAAAACAAATATTAAAATATAATAAAGAAGATATATATTATTTATTAAATTTTAATAAATTAAATAATATTAATCATATTAATAATATAATAAAAAAAAAATTTATAGAAATTGATTATTATAAAATTATAAATATATTAAAAAAACAAAAAATATTTAAAAATAATAATATAAAATGAGGTATTAATATATCAACAGAATATGAAAAATTCTTAACAGAAAAATATTTTAAATGCGCTTTAATAATTAAAAATTATCCTAAAAATATAAAACCATTCTATATGAAAGTTAATAAAGATAATAAAACAGTATCATGTATTGATATATTATTACCTAATGTAGGAGAAATAATAGGAGGTTCAATAAGAGAAAACAAAATTAATAAATTAGATATAAATATTAAAAAAAATAAATTAAATAAAAAAAAATACAGTTGATACAGAGATTTAAGAAAATATGGAAATACACCACATAGTGGTTTTGGATTAGGAATAGAAAGAATGATTATGTATATTACTAAAATAAATAATATAAGAGATGTAATTCCATTTCCTAAATATCCTAATTATTCAAATTTTTAATTATAATTAAATCTAATAAATATTGTTTATATATTATTATATTAATATAATAAAATATTAATAATAAAATTATTAAATTAAGGTAAAAAATGAAATCAATAATAAAAAAATTTATTTATTGAATAATAATATTATTCTTAACAAAACCTGTATATTCAATGAGATTAAATATTAATAAAAATTCATTAATTAATATATATGGTAATACAAAAATTTTAAATTCAATTAATACTAATAAAAAAAATAATATTGAAGAAAATAATATTATAACATTTGGTATAAAAAAAAAAATATTTAAAAAAAATATTAATATATTTACAAAATTAGAAGGAAATTTAATTAAAAATAATATTAAAAATAAAAATAAAAATATAAATTTAAATATAAATTTATCCTATATAGGTATTAAACTAAAAAATTTAGGATCTATAAGTTATGGAAAAAATTATAATATATTATATAAAACATTAAGTTTTAGTAATATATTTCCATATAATAACAGTAAATTTATAGAAAATAATATATTTAATAATAACTCAAATAATACTATTACATATAAAAAAAAATTTAAATTTAATAATAAATTTATAAAATTTATTAATATAACAACTCAATATCAAGGAAATAATAATATAAATAATTTAAATAAAAATATTATTTATAATATAAAAAATAGTTGAGGTATTCAATATAATTACAAAACAAATTATGGAATTAATATTTCAGCATCATATTTAAATAAAATAATTAATAATATATATAATAATAATAATAAACAAAATAATTATAATAATAATTTATTATTAAGTAATAATTTAAATAAAGAATCAAAAATATGATCTACATCAATAAGATATAATTTAAATAATTTATATATATCAACATCATATTCTAAAGGAATAAATTCTACACCTATATTATCTACAATTAAATCATCATTTTACGATGAAAAAATTAAACAACTATTATTAACTAAAAATATTGAAAATATATCTTTAGTTATTAAATATAAATTTAAAAACATAAAAACAATATTAGGTTATATACAAACTATAGCAGAAAATATTGAAAAAATTAAAATAACTAATAATATTTATACACCTAATTCAATTGATTTAGAGAAATTTTTTAATTTAAGTATTATATATAAATTTAATAAATCATTAAATACATATATAGATTATAAAATAAATCAAATTAATAAAAACAATTTAATTAAATTAGATAATAATAATATAATAACATTAGGATTAATATATAAATTATAATAATAATTAAAATTTTAGATTATAAAATATATAATATTAAATTTTAAAATATTTTAATAAAATATTACTAAATTACTTTAAAGCATCCGAGAGGATTTGAACCCCTGACCATTCGGTTCGTAGCCGAATACTCTATCCACTGAGCTACGGATGCAATTAAAAAATAAATATAGTGAGAGAGGGATTTGAACCCTCGATGCTTTTATAAACATACTCCTTTAGCAGAGGAGCGCCTTAAACCACTCAGCCATCTCACTATAAAATAATATTAAAAATATACTATATAATTATAGTATAAATTTAAATAAAATTTAAATATATATTGAAATTTATTTTTATTTAATATTATTTTTTTTAGAATTAATTTTAATATAAATTTCTTTTCTATGAACAGAAATATTTTTAGGAGCATTTATACCTATACGTACTTGATTTCCTTTTATTCCTAAAACTATAACTGTAATATTATCTGATATTATAAGAGTTTCACCAATTTTACGAGTAAGAATAAGCATATATATAATTCCATATTTAAAATTTTTTTTTTATATAATTTAAAATATAATTATAAACTAAACGTTTATTTATAATATTATAATCTATATAAAAAACATTAATACTAAAATTTTTATTTTTAATTTTAAAATAATTTTTAAATAATATATTTTTATTAGATAAATATAATTTAATTTTTTTAAAAAAATTTTTAAATATATAAATAATGTTACTTTTAATCAAATATATAAAATAAAATTTTTTATTTATTAAAGTATATATAAATATTATTGATAAGTCATATTTAAAATATAAATTATTTAATATAATAAATAAAATATTTTTATTTAAAAAATCAAAATTTAAATTCTTTTTAAATAAAATTTTATAATTTTTATAAAATAAAATATCTTTATTATTAAATATATTAATTATATTTTTAATAAATAAGTTTGTAATTTTTTTATTTAAATCATTATTTTTTTTATTTTTATTAATAAATTTTTTAATATGATTATATAAATTATAAATATCTATATTAAATATATTACATATTTTATGCAATATATATTTATTATTATAAATATATAATAATGCATTAATATAAGTAATAGCTTTTATTCTTTTGATACCAGAAGATATATTATATATTTTTACAATTAAAAAGATACCTATATCTTTAGTATTTAATATATGAGTTCCACTACAATATTCTTTAGAAACATTTCTTAAAATTATTAATCTAACTATATTTTTACCAAAAAAATTAAATTTATTTTTAAATAGTAATTTATTTTTTATATATTTTTGTTTTATATTTATACATTCTAAAATATAATTATTAACCATATTTTCAATTTTTAATAATATATAATTATCAATATTATTTTTATAACAAAAATCTAAAGTAAAATAATTTTTAGTAATATTTGATCCATTAAATAATATATTTTTACCTAAAATATTTTTTAATACTGAACATAAAATATGTAAACAAGAATGATTTCTAGATATAGAATTTCTATGTTCTATATCATAATAACATTTTATAATATCATTTACTTTTAAAAAACCATATTTAATACAACCATAATGAATAATATAATTACCAATTTTTCTAGTTTTATATATAATAAATTTAGAACTATTATTTAATTTAATTAAAAAACCTGTATCTCCTGATTGTCCTGAACACTTAGGATATAAAACAGTATAATTTAATACAATACTACAATTTAATCCTAACCTAGTTTCTTTAATTATAGAATTTTTATTAAAAATAAATAAAACTTTTGATAATATTTTTCTATTATTATAACCAACAAACTTAGTTGAATTTAAAGTATTTAAAATATTTAAATTAATAAAATATTTTTCATTAATACTTTTTCTTTTATTATATATTTTATAAAACTTTTTTCTTAAACTTAAAATTAAATTAAATTTATCTAAATTTATAGATATATTATAATATTTACAAATATCTATTAATATATCAATAGGTAAACCATATGTATCATATAATAAAAAAACTATTTTACTACTTAAATAATACTTTTTTTTTTTACATAATTTAATTATATAATAATTTAATAATTTTATTGAATGATATATAGTTTTAAAAAATCTATTTTCTTCTTTAAGAATAATATCATTTATATTATTTTTAATATTAATATTTAAATTTTTAAAATCATATATATTATTTAATATATTATTAATAATTTTATATAAAATAATATCATTAATATTTAAAAATTTAATATGAACTAAAGCTCTTCTGATAATTTTTCTTAATATATAACCTCTATGTGTATTAGAAGGATAAATTCCATCAATAATTAAATATATTATAGCTCTAATATGATCTGAAATAACATTAAAATTATTTATATTATTATCATTTATATTAATACATAATATATTTGAAATTATATATTTAATATCTATAAAAATATCAATATCGAAATTAGATTTAACACCTTGTAATATAGAAACAATTCTTTCTAAACCCATACCTGTATCTATACATTTATTTGATAAAATATTTAATTTATTATTTATATCTAAATTAAATTCTAAAAATACTAAATTCCATATTTCCAAAAATTTATTTTTATTATTTACAAAAGAATAATATTTATTATTTCTATTATAAATATTATAAAATATTTCAGTACTATAACCACATAAACCTAAATCTCCCATTCTTCAAAAATTTGAAGAATTTATAGTAGAATTACCAACTAAAAATATACTTTTTTTATTTAATTTAATTATATTCAATCAAATATTATAAGATTCAATATCATTTTTATGCACTGTTACTATAATATTATCTTTATTCAAATTAAATAAATTTTTATTTATTAATAAATTTCATGCATATATAATAGCTTCTTTTTTAAAATATGAACCAAAACTAAAATTACCCATCATTTCAAAAAATGTATTATGTCTAGAAGTATATCCCACATTTTTAAAATCATTATGTTTACCGCTAACTCTTAAACAACGTTGAATACTTGTAAAATTTTTATTTAAATTTTTTTTAATACCTAAAAAATATTCTTTAAATTGATTCATACCAGCATTAGTAAATAATAAATCACTATCATTAGATATTAAACTACTGCTATTTACTATAGTATGATTATTATCTTTAAAATATTTTAAAAATATATTACGTACATCATTAGACTTAATAATCATATAAAAACCATATAATGAAATTTAATTAATAAATATATTAAATTATAAATAAATAATAAAAAAAAATAAAATAATATATTAATAAAATTATAATATAAAATTATAAATATATTTAATATAATCTAAAAAAAATTAATTTAAATAATAAAATTATAATAAATAAAAATGAAAAAAAAAAAATCAATTATAGAAGCTTTAAAACAAATAGAAAAACAATTTGGTAAAGGTTCAATAATGCAATTAGGAAAAAATAAATTAACTAATATAGAAACAATATCTACAGGATCATTAACATTAGATATTGCTTTAGGAATAGGGGGATTACCAATGGGTAGAATAATAGAAATATATGGTCCTGAATCATCAGGTAAAACCACATTAACATTAGAAATTATATCTTCAGCACAAAAAAAAAATAAAATATGTTTATTTATAGATGCAGAACATTCTTTAGATCCAATATATGCTAAAAAATTAGGAGTAAATATTAAAGAATTATTATTTTCACAACCAGATAATGGAGAACAAGCTTTAGAAATATGCAACTCATTAGCAAAAAAAAATAATATAGATGTAATAGTTATTGATTCAGTAGCTGCATTAACACCTAAAGCTGAAATAGATGGAGAAATAGGAGATTCACATATTGGATTAACAGCTAGAATGATGAGTCAAGCAATGAGAAAATTAGCAAGAAATATTAATAAATCAAATATATTATTAATATTTATAAATCAAATTAGAATGAAAATAGGAACTATATTTGGTAATCCTGAAATAACTACAGGTGGTAATGCTCTTAAATTTTATTCTACTATAAGACTTGAAATAAGAAAAATATGTAATATTAAAAAAAATAACATAATAATAGGTAATGAAACTAGAGTAAAAGTAGTAAAAAATAAATTATCATCACCTTTTAAATATGCAGAATTTCAAATAATATATAACAAAGGTATAAATAAAAATCTAGAAATACTTAATTTAGCAGTAATAAATAATATAATAACAAAAAATGGTAATTGATATAATTATAATAAAGATAGATTAGGTCACGGAAAAAATAAATCAATTAAATTTCTTAAAAAAAATAAAAATATATTAAAAATTATAAAAAATATAATTAAAAAAAAATATTTTAAAAATTAAATATTTAAAGCTTTTATTATATTTTTTTTAATAACATTAATACTATTATTAGCATTTATTATAATATATCTACTTTTAAATTTATTGATACCAAAATAATTTTTATAAAAATTCTTTAAATTAAAAATTAATTTTTTATAAATTTTAATTCTTTTTTTTATAATATTTAAATCCAAATCATCAATTCTAGAAATTAATTTTTCACCTGTATAATTATCTAAACCCTCCACTTTAGGAGGGTTATATTTAATATTATAAACTCTACCAGAATTTAAATGTATTTTTCTATTTAATAATCTATCTGTTATTATATTAGTAGATGTATATAATTCAATTATAAAATCTATATTTATAAAATTTAAAAATTTAGCTTGTAATATATTTCTTGGAAAACCATCAAATAAATAACCATTAATATTAAAATTATTTAATATATAGTCTTTAATAATATTATTAGCTAATTTATTATTAACTAAATCACCTTTATTAATTAATTTATTTATTGAGTTATTATTTATAAATCTTTTTCTTAAAATATTTCCAAAAGATACTAATTTTAAATTAAATTTTTTAACTATATATTTAGATTGAGTACCTTTTCCTGATCCTGGAGGACCTAATAAAATAATATTCATTTAAATTACTATTTATAAACAAAATTACAAAATAAATCATTAATAATATTAATAAAACTTACAGAATCTTCTAAAGAATTACTTTCTATTAAATAAGCTTGATAATACATAAATTTAATTCATTTTTCAAATAAATTTTCATCCTTAATATTCATAATATATTTTATTAAAATATGATTAACATTTATATCAAAATAATATTTAATTTTAGGTATATCTTTTCCAGTAGATTTTAATAATTTTAACATTTGAGTGCTTATATCATTAGAATCAGTTACTAATACTACAGGAAATTTTTCTATAAGATTTGTAACTCTTACATCTTTAACATAATCATATAAAATTTTTTTTACTCTATCAATAAATATTTTATTATCATTATTATTTAATATAACTAAATCAGATTTATTATTATCTAATGATAATATATTATTTAAATCATTTAAATTATTTCTATTAATAGAACAAAAATTAATACCTTTAAAATCTGTTAAATAATTCATCATTCATTCATCAATTTTATCTATCATAAATAAAACTTCAATATCTTTTTTAAGATATATTTCTAAATGAGGACTATTTTTTGATGAAATATAATTTTCAGATGTAATATAAAATATTTTATCTTGACCTACTTTCATTCTACTTATATATTCTTCTAATGATATAAAAATATTTTCATCAAATTTAGATGAATTAAATCTTAATAAACAAGATAATTTATATTTATCAATATTATTATCAGCTAAACCTTCTTTAAGAATTATTCCAAATTGTTTTCAAAAAATATTATATTTTTTACTATTTAATGATAATTGTTCTAATATTTTAAATATTCTATTAGTTATACTATTCTTAATTTTTTTTAATACAATATTATCTTGTAAAATTTCTCTTGAAATATTTAATGGCAAATCATTAGTATCAATTATACCTTGAACAAAACGTAAACAATATGGTATTAAATTTTTAATATTATCCATAATAAAAATTTTATTAACATATAATTTCAAACAATTTTTATATTCATCTCTATTTCAAATATTTCATGGAGAAGTATCTGGTATATATAATAAACTAATATAATTTTGAGATCCTTCTACTTTATTATGTGACCATATTAATGGATTACCTAAATTATTAGTTAAATTATGATAAAAATTTTTATAATCTTTTTTGCTTATATTATTTTTACTTTTTAACCAAATAGCATTATATACATTTATTCTTTTCCATATATATTTTTTTTTATCTTTATCAAAAAATTTATATTCGATAGGAAAATCAATATAATTAGAATATTTATTAACTATAGATATTAAATTATCTATATTTAAAAATTCTTTGCAAGAATCTTTTATATATAATATTATATCTGTACCATAATTTTTTTTATATAATTTACTTATAAAAAATTTACTATGTCCTTTAGAAACTCATAAAATAGAATTATCACTATTTTTTTCAAAAATAGATTTAGTATGTACTTTTACTTTATTAGCAACTATAAAAGAAGAATAAAAACCGACACCAAATTTACCTATTAAATTATTTTTATCAATAGATTTATTATTAATACTATTTAAAAATTCTTTAGTACCAGACTTAGCTATAGTACCTAAATTTTTTATTATTTCGTCATATGTCATTCCTATACCATTATCTCTAATAATTAGTTTATTATTTTTAATAAATATTTTTATAAAAAAATTTTTATTAATTTTATTATTATCTTCGTTATTAGAAATTAAATGAAATCTTAATTTATCTATAGCATCAGAAGCATTAGAAATTAATTCCCTTAAAAAAATTTCTTTATTAGAATATAATGAATTAATCATTAAATTTAATAGTTCACTAATTTCTGATTTAAATACAAATTTTTTTTTTATATTCATAATTTTTAATTAATTCCTATTATATAAAATTTTAAAATTTAATATAAAATTAATAAAATAATAATATATATATAATTAAAATATATTTTATTATAATATATACATATTATAAATTAAATATTTTTATTTTTATTATAAAATATACATTGAAAAATTAAATATTCAAAAAAAATTTTTTTATCATAAAAATTAATTAAACTATTTCTATTTAAAAAAAATATTTTATAATAAAAATTTAAATCATTTATATTAACTAAATTACATAAATTAATTATTTTAACTTTATATTTTTCATCAATAAAATTTATATAATTAAAATTATAATTAGGAATAATTTTAACTAATAATAATTTATATAACTTATCTAAAATACTAGATATTATATATTCATAATCAATATTTTTATTTAAAAATATATTTAAATAATAAAAAATTTTCTTATAATTTATTAAAAATAAATTTTTTAAAAATAAAAATATATATTTATCCTCAATTCTATTTAAAAAAAAATTAGTATTCTTTAAAGTAATTTTATTATTAAATAAAGATATTTGATCTAATAACATTAAAGCATCTCTTAAACTTCCATTAGAATATATAGAAATTAATTTTAAAGCCTTTATATCATATTTAAATAATTCTTTATTTGATATATAAACTAATCTATCAAAAATTTCATTAGAATTTAAAGGTTTAAGATTAAAACATATACATCTTGATAAAATAGTATCAGGAATTTTAGAAAATTCAGTAGTAGCTAAAATAAATTTAACATATTTAGGAGGTTCTTCAAAAATTTTTAATAAAGCATTAAAACTATAACGAGATAACATATGAACTTCATCAATAATATATATTTTATACTTCATAGATGTAGGTAAATAATAAACATTATCTAAAATATCTTTAATATCTTCTATTTTAGATTTAGAAGCAGCATCAATTTCAATAACATCTGAAGATTTACCTTTATCAATAGATAAACAATTTAAACATTTTAAACAAAAATATCTATTTTTACTATTTAAACAATTTAAACTTTTAGATAATAACTTAGATAAACTTGTTTTTCCTACACC
The DNA here is from genome assembly GCA_036689505.1 of Candidatus Stammera capleta. Lineage (GTDB taxonomy): Bacteria > Pseudomonadota > Gammaproteobacteria > Enterobacterales > Enterobacteriaceae > Stammera > Stammera capleta_AN. The sequence continues at coordinate 101,925 of CP144843.1, read as the reverse complement.
CTTAGGTCCATAAAATAAATATGTATTGTATATTCTATTATTTTTTAAACTATTTAGAATATTTTTAATTATCTTTTCATTACCAATAAAATCTTTAAATGATTTAGGTCTTCATTTTATAGATAAAATTTTATAAACACTCATATAAATATAATAAATTTAAAATATTATAATTATTATATTATAAATATATTATTATAAAATTTATATTTTAAATAAAATAGTAAATTAAATTTAAAGATCAGTAATATCATTATTAATATTAAATTTTAATAAAAATTTATTTAAATATTTAATATTATTAGGTAAAATAAATAATATTCTAATTATTTCAATATAAAAATCATCTAACATTCTATTAAAAATTTTAAAAGATTCTATTTTATATTCTTGAATAGGATCTTTTTGGGCATATCCTCTTAAATTAATATAATCTTTTAAATAATTTATATAATATAAATATTCTTTTCAATATAAATCTAATGTACTTAAAATGATATTTCTTTCTAAATTAATAAATAATTTAATTCCTAAATTAACTTTCTTTTCATAATATAATCTAATTAAATTTTTAATTATTATTTTAATAAAATCATTAAATTTTTTTGTTTTAAAATATAATATATTAAAATTATAATTAAAATTTTTATATATAATTTTGCTTATATTTTTATAATTTAATAAAAAATTATTTTGATTAAATTGCCTAAATAATCTATTAATAATAATTTTAATTATTTTAACTACTTTACTACTTAAATCATTAGAAAGTAAAATTTTATCTCTATTAAAATAAATAATTTTTCTTTGATCATTAATAACATTATCATATTCTAATAAACTTTTTCTAATTTCAAAATTTTTACTTTCAATTTTTCTTTGAGCATTTTCAATTGATTTAGTAATTAATATATTTTCAATAGGTTCGTCTTCATTTAAAGTAATATCTTTCATAAAACTAATAACATTACTAGGTATAAATATATTCATTAAAGAATCATCTAAAGAAATATAAAACCTAGATGATCCTGGATCTCCTTGTCTACCTGATCTTCCTCTTAGTTGATCATCTATTCTTCTAGATTCATGTCTTTCTGAACCAATAATATGTAAACCACCTAATTTTTTAACTAAATAATTATTTTTTTTTCATTTATTCTTTAATAAAATTTTATCTTTTAAATTATCTAATAAATTTATTTTATCTAAATAATTTCCTCCTAAAACTATATCTGTTCCTCTACCGGCCATATTAGTAGCTATAGTAACTGATCCTAATTTACCAGCTTTAGAAATTATTTTAGCTTCAAAATTATGATATTTAGCATTTAAAATATTATGATTAATACCTATATCTCTTAATTTATTAGAAATAAATTCAGATTTATCAATAGAAACTGTTCCTACTAATACAGGCTGTCCTATACTATTTCTGAATTTTATATCTTGTATAATAGAATTAATTTTAGATTTTTCATTTAAATATATTAAATCAGATAAATCATTTCTTATTATAGGTTTATTTGTAGGTATTGAAAAAGTATTTAAATTATAAATAGAATTAAATTCTAAAGATTCACTTATAGCTGTACCAGACATACCGGATAATTTTCTATATAATTTAAAATAATTTTGAAAAGTTATTGAAGATAAAATTTCACTTTCATATTTTATAGAAACATTTTCTTTAGCTTCAATAGCTTGATGTAATCCATTTGATCATCTTCTTTCACTAACCATTCTACCAGTAAATTCATCTATTATAATAATTTTATTATTCTTAACTAAATAATCAATATTTTTATTAAATAAATAATAAGCTTTTAATAATAAAATTATACAATTAATTATATTAATATTATCAAAATTATAAATAAAAATTTTATCTTTAACAATATTAAATTTTATTAGTAAATTTTCAATTTTATCAATACCATTCTCAGTTAAAATAATATCTTTTGATTTATAATCAATTTTGAAATCACCATCATTTAATTTATTATATAATTTTAAATATGGTATTATTTTATTAATCTTAAAATAAATATTATTATCTATAACATTATAATCAGATATTATTAAAGGAGTTCTAGCTTCATCTATTAAAATAGAATCTACTTCATCTAAAATTGCATAATATAAATTTTTTCTTTGAACTATGTCATTTTTATTGTAACATATTTTATCTCTTAAATAATCAAAACCATATTCATTATTAGTAGAATAAGTAATATCACATAAATAAGATTTTTTTTTATCAATTAAAGACATATTAGATAAATTTAAACCTACATTTAAACCTAAAAAATTAAATAATTTACTATTATTTATAAAATCTCTTTTTGCTAAATATTCATTAACAGTTACCATATGCACTCCCTTGCCATATAATGAATTAAAATAAGCTGGTAAAGTTGAAGTAATTGTCTTACCTTCACCTGTTTTCATCTCAGCTATATTACCGTCATTTAAAATTATAGCTCCTAATAACTGAACATCAAATAATTTTATACAAAATACTCTTTTAATAGCTTCTTTAATATTAGCAAAAATATAAGGTAAAATATTATTAATATCTTTACCTGATATTAAATAATCTTTGTATTTAAATGTATTATTTTTTAAATCATCATTACTTAAATTAATAAAATCATTTTCTAAGCTATTAATTTTATTAATTATATTTTGAATAAAAATAAATTTATTATTAATTTTTTTATTATAAATATATGAAAAAAATTTAGTAAACATATTTAAAAAAATAAAATTTTAACTTTTTTTAAAAAATATATATATATTATAATATAAATATAAAATAATTATAATATAATTTAAAATTAAATATATTAAAATGATAAAAAAAAAACCAAAATCAATAATAAAAATATTAAATAATACAAATAATTTAAATAATTTAAATAAAATAATAATAAAATATAAAAAAATAAAAAAATTAAATCAAATAATTCAAAAAATAATACCTAAAAATATTAAAAAAAAAATCAATATTTTAAATATAACTAATAACAGTATATTAATAGAAACATGTAATATAAATAATAAAATATATCTAAAACAAAATAGAAACAAAATTATATCTATTTTAAAAATAAAAAATATAAAATATTTTTTTATAATAATAAATCCAAATTTTAAATTTTAATATTATTAAAAATTAATTAATATTAAATAATTTTTTTAGATATTCTAAGAATTGCGCTTCTTATTCTATTATTATATTTAATATCTTTATAAGAAGGCTTAAATTTACCTAAATTTAACATTTTAATAGGACTAATTTTCTTTATCTGATCATAAGTTAAAGGTATTCCATCTAACAAAGAATAATTACTTTTACTTTTAAAATTAATAAAATTTTTTACTATTCTATCCTCTAATGAATTAAAACTAATTACTAATAATAAACCATTTTTAGCTAAAACATTATATGCTGAATTTAAACCTTTTTTTAAATTATCTAATTCTTTATTAATAAATATTCTTATAGCTTGAAATGTTCTAGTAGATTTATTTTTATAAAATTTATTACAATATATAACTTTATTAAGAATACTACTTAATTCTAAAGTATTAATAATCTTTTTTTTTTTTCTAATACGAACTATTTCAGAAGCAATTTTTTTAGCATATAATTCTTCACCAAAATTTTTTATAACATTATAAATTTCAAATTTACTTGCATTATTTAATCAATAACTAGCAGTAATACCAATATTTTGATTCATTCTCATATCTAAAGGACCATTTTTACTAAATGAAAAACCACGTAATGGATTATCTAATTGATAAGAAGATATACCTAAATCAAATATTATCCCATTAATTTTTTTTAATAAAGAAAATTTATTTATATAAAATTCTAAATTAGAAAAATTATCATTTATAATTAAAAAACGCTTATCATATATTATAGATTTAGATAATATAACAGATTTAGGATCTATATCAAAAGATATTAATCTACCTTTAGAACCTAAATTATTTAATATATTAATAGAATGACCTCCACAACCAAAAGTACAATCTATATATATACCATTAGGTTCAATATTCATAAATTTAACTATATCGTCTATAAAAGCAGAATTATGATTATATAACATAAAATTAAAATATTATTTAATAATTATTAATAATAATATATTATTATATATAATATAAATATACTAATTAACTAATTAAAAAATTAAATAATGAAAAAAAAAATTATTATATGTAATTGAAAATTAAATGGTAATAAAAAATTTATTAAAAACTTTATAAATAAACTAATTAAAAATAAAAAAATATATAAAAAAAATATAATTTGTATATCACCACCAATAATATATATGGATTATACTAGAAAATTAATTAAAAATAATAATATAAATTTAACATCACAAAATGTAGATATTAACACAAAAGGTTCATTTACTGGAGAAATATCTGCAAAAATGTTAAAAAAAATTAATACTAAATATATAATAATAGGTCATTCAGAAAGAAGATTATATCATAGTGAAAATAATAATATTTTACTAAAAAAAATAATAATAACTAAAAAATTAAATATGATACCTATCATATGTATAGGAGAAAATATAGATGAATATAATTTAAAAATTAGTAAAAAAATATGTAAAAAACAATTAAATTATTTTATAAAAAAAGAAGGAATAAATATATTAAAAAATACTATTATAGCTTATGAACCTATATGATCTATAGGCACAGGAAAAAATGCTAGTACAAAACATATATATAAAATAAATAAATATATAAAAAAATATATAATTAATATAAATAAAAATATAAAAAATAAATTTAATATAATATATGGAGGATCAATAAATAAAAATAATGTTAATAAAATTATTAATAAAACTAATATAGATGGATTATTAATAGGTAAATCATCATTAGATATAAATGAATTAATAAAAATAATAAAAAATATAAATATATAATAATCTTATATAATAAGAATTTATAAATTAAATAAATTAAAATAAAAAATTATTAAAATTTAAATTATATTAAATTTAAATTAATTTAAAATTAAATAAATTTTAAAAATTTAAATTAATGTTTTTGAAACGTTTTCTTAAATTATCTATTCTACCTTTAGAATTAGAAATTTTATGTTTTCCAGTATAATAAGAATGACACTTATAACATACATCAATAAAAAATTTATTATTTAAAGTAGAAAAAATACTTATTATATTGCCACACGAACAATTAATAGATAGTCTATAAATTTTAGGATGTATATCTTTTTTCATATATTTTAAAATATTTATAATTAATTATTTTAAAATAATATCATGTTTATATTAAAAATAATAGTACCAATAAATAATATTAAAAAATTATTTTATAAAATTAAATATATTAAAAATATAAAAATAGGATTAAGAGTATTAATTCCATTAAAAAAAAAAAAAATTATAGGAATAATAATTAATATATATAAAAAAAAAAAAATAAAAAATATAAAATTTAAAAATATTATTAAAATTATAGATAAAAAACCTTTATTAAATAAATATATATTTAAATTAATTAAATTCACAAGTAAATATTATCATTATTCAACTAAAAAATTAATATTTAAATTAATACCAAAAAATAAGAAATTAATTATATCAAAAATTATAAAAAAAAAAAAATTATAATAAAAATATAAATAAAAAACCAAAAATATTATTACTAACTAAATATAGTAAATCTATAAAAATAAAATTTATAATTAAAATAATTAAAAAATATATAAAAAAAAAACTACAAGTTTTGTTATTAACACCAAATTTAAAAAAATTATATAAAATATATAATATATTGTGTAATAAAATAAATAATAATATTAATATAATACATTCTAAAATTAATAAAAAAAAAATTTTAAATATATGAGAAAAAACAAAAAAAAATAATATTAATATAATAATAGGAACAAGATCATCTATATTTACTCCATTTAATAATTTAGGAATTATAATTATATTAGAAGAACATAATAATTTATATAATGAATATAAAACATGTAATTATAATGCAAAAAAATTATCAATTATAAGATCAATAATAGAAAAAAATAATGTAATTTTAGAATCCAATACTCCTTCCATTAAAACATTATATTATATTAAAAAAAAAAAATATAATTTAATAAATATTAAAAATAATAAACAATATAAATTAATTAATAAATATTATATTTTAAATAAAAAAAATAAAAAAAAAATAATTAACAAAATTTTACAATATATTAAAAAAAAAAAAAAAATATTAATTATTACTAATAAAATATTTAATAAATACATAATAAAATGTAGTAATTGTAAATTAAATAAAATTAAATGTAAATATTGTAATAATAAATTTATTATATTAAGCAAACATAAAAATAAATGTTTTTATTGTAAAAGATTAAATATTATTAAAAATATATGTTTTAAATGTAATAATAAATTTAAAATTAAAAAAAATAAATTTAATAAATATATAAATAAATATTTTTATAATATAAATTATAAAATTAATAATATAAAATTTAAAAAATTAATAAAATTATCAAATAATTTTAATTATTATAATAAAAATATTAAAATTATAATTATAAATAATATAGATAAATATTTAATTTCACAAAATTATAAATCAATAGAAATATTTATACAAAAATATTTTATTTTTTTAGAAAAAAGTTATAATATAATAAAAAAAATAATATTTTTAACAAAATACCCAAATCATTATATCTTTAAACAAATTAAAAATGAAAATTATAATAAAATTATATTAAATATTATAAAAGAAAGAAAAATAATTAATTATCCTCCATATTCATATGAATGTATAATAAGATTTGAAGAAAATAAAAATTTTTTTTATTTATGAAAAAATATTAAAAATACATTTAGTAAATATAAAAATTTTATAAAAATTAATAGTTTTTCAAAAAATAAAAATTACTATTATTATAAATATAAATGAAATTTAATAATTCAAAGTAAATTACAAAAAAATTTACATAAATTTATAAAACATTTAATATATAATATTAAACAATATAATATTAAATATAAAATAGAAATTAATTAATATTTATATAGTTATATTTATTAAAAACATATAACAATTTTATTAGATAAACAACATATATTAGAAATTTGTTTATTTAATCCTTTAGGAAATAGATTAAATAAAAAAAAACTATTATATTTATGATTTTTTTTATTTAAATAACATAAAAGTAATTTAATATTAGGTAATAAACCATTTTTAAAATAAAATTTTCTATAAAAATATATAATTTTTCAATGAATTTTTTTTAAAATTAAACCTTGTTTTTTAGCTAATTCTATAGCTATATTTTCATCTCAATATTTTTTTTTCATATATTTAAATTTAAAATTAAATTATACATTATAAATAATTTATAATATAAATTTACTTAAATCTTCATTAACTATTAATTTATTTAATTTAGATTTTACATATTTACTATCTATAATAACTAATTTATTTCTATAATCTGTAGCATTAAAAGATATATCCTCCATTAATTTTTCTAAAACTGTATGTAATCTTCTAGCTCCTATATTTTCTGTATTCTCATTTATTTTTCAAGCTATATCAGCTATACATTTAATTCCATCATTAGTAAAATTTATATTAACTCCTTCTACACTTAATAAATTTTTATATTGAGAAGTTATTGATACATTAGGTTCTATCAATATTTTTTCAAAATCTTTAGAACTCAAAGAACTTAATTTTACTCTTATAGGAAATCTACCTTGTAATTCTGGTATCAAATCTGAAGGACTACATGATTGAAAAGAACCAGAAGCTATAAATAATATATAATCAGTTTTTACAACACCATATTTAGTAGAAACTGTACAACCTTCAACTAACGGTAATAAATCTCTTTGTACACCTTCTCTAGACACACCAGAATCTGTTATTTGACCTCTTTTACATATTTTATCAATTTCATCTATAAATACTATACCTTGTTGTTCTACTAAATCAATAGCTTTTTTTTTTATATCATCTAAATTTATTAATTTTGCAGATTCTTCTTCAATTAATAAATCAATAGCATTAATAATTTTTAATTTACGAACTTTTTTTTTTTGACCACTTAAATTTTGAAATATAGACTGTAATTGATTAGTCATTTCTTCCATACCAGGAGGAGACATTATTTCAATACCTAAAGTAGGTATAGATATATTAATTTCTATTTCTTTATCATTATAATGACCATTACGTAACTTATTTAATAAAAAGTTTTTAATAAATATATCAGAATTATTATTACTAATATTTTCATTAATAAATTCATATTTTATAAATTTACTATCATTTATTAATATATCAATAATTTTATTTTCAGCTAATATTCTAGCTTTTTTAATATTATTTCTAACAACTTGTGTTTTAATCATTTTAACTGCATAATCAATTAAATCTCTTATTATAGAATCAACTTCTTTACCTACATAACCAACTTCAGTAAATTTAGTAGCTTCAACTTTTATAAAAGGAGAATTGCTTAATTTAGCTAAACGACGTGCTATTTCTGTCTTTCCTACACCTGTAGAACCAATCATTAAAATATTTTTAGGAGTTATCTCGTTTTTTAAATCATCATTTAATTGCATTCTTCTTCATCTATTTCTTAAAGCAATAGAAACAGCTTTTTTTGCATCATTTTGACTAATAATAAATTTATCCAATTCATTTACTATTTCTTTAGGAGTCATTTCTATTTCATTATACATAAATCACCTTATTATTTATAAACATTTATTATTTATTTTTATAACATAGTTTTTCTATAGTAAACATATGATTAGTATATACACATATATCAGCAGCAATATATAATGATTTTTTAACTATATCATAAGAATTTAAACAAGTATTTTCTAATAAAGATTTAGCTGCAGAAAAAGCATAAGATCCACCACTCCCTATAGCTATTAAATCATTTTCAGGTTGAATAACATCTCCATTTCCTGTTATTATTAAAGAATGATTAATATCTGTAATTGCTAATAAAGCTTCCAATCTTCTTAAGATTTTATCAGTTCTTCAATCTTTAGCTAATTCTACAGCAGATTTAATTATATGACCTTGATATATTTCTAATTTTTTTTCAAAATATTCAAATAAAGTAAAAGCATCAGCGGTACTTCCAGCAAATCCAGCTATTACTTTGTTATTATATAATTTTCTAACTTTTTTAACGTTACCTTTAATAATAGTACTACCTAAAGTAGCTTGACCATCTCCACCCATAACCACTAAATTATCTCTTCTAACACTTAATATTGTAGTCACAATACACCTTTAAAATTAATTTAAAAATAATAAAAATAATACTTTTAATAAATTATTTTAATTTAATTAAAAATAATCTCAATTTATTAATAGCATTTTTCTCTAATTGTCTTATTCTTTCAGCTGAAATATTATAATAATCAGCTAATTCTTTTAATGTAATTTTTTTTTTATTTAATCATCTAGATTTAATAATATGTTTACTCCTATTATCTAAATATAAAAAAGCTAATTTTAATTTTTTTAAAATGTAATTTTTTCAATTTAAATATTCTAAATTATTAGTAAAATTTGAACATTTATCTCATATTTCAATACTATTAAAATTTCTATTATTATTTTTGTTTTCTTTGCTAATATTTAAATTAATATCTTTTGCAAACATTCTAGATTCCATTTCATAAACATCTTTTTTAGAAACAGATAATTTTCTAGAAATATTTTTTATTTCTTTATTATTAAATCAACCTATCTTATTTTTAATTTTTCTTAAGTTAAAAAATAATTTACGTTGTGATTTAGTAGTAGCTATTTTAACTATACGCCAGTTCTTTAAAATAAATTCATGTATTTCTGCTTTAATTCAATAAATAGCAAAAGAAATTAATCTTATTTTAAATAAAGGATTAAATTTATTAACAGCTTTTATTAATCCTATATTTCCTTCCTGAATTAAATCAGCTATAGATAAACCATAACCAGAATAATTTTTAGCAATATTTACAACAAAACGTAAATTAAAAATAATTAATTTTTTTGCAAATCGAAAATCTTTTAAATGATAAAACTTATTTAATAAATCATATTCTTTATCAAAAGATAAAATCGGAAATGAATTAACTATATATATATAAGCATCTAAACTACCTAAATTAAATATATTAAAATTACTAACTTTAGTAATTGACATACATATTCTCTTTAATAAAGTATACTATTATATATAAATTAAAATTTATAAATAAAATATATAAAATATTAATTTTAATATAATAAAAATTTAATTAAATAAATAACATAATATATATAAAATATACTATATTCAATATTTTATATATATTATTTATTATAATTAATATAAATATATTATAAATAATATTTAAATAAATTACTATTTAAATAAAATATTAAATATATAAATAAATATAATAATATATATATATGAAAATTATATCAGGTAAATATAAAGGTAAAAAAATTTATACTATAAAAAAAAAAATACTTAAACCAACTATATCAATAATTAAAAAAATATTATTTGAATGACTAAATCCATTTATAAAAAATAAAATATGTTTAGACTGTTTTGCAGGTACAGGATCTTTAAGTTTAGAATCATTATCAAGAAAAGCTAAACATGTAACTTTAATAGAAAATAATTATAAAATATTTAAATTAATAAAAAAAAATTTTGAAAATATAAAAAAAAAATATTTTAAATTATATAAAATAAATTTAATAAAATGATTTAATATAAATAAAAAAAAATTTGATCTAATATTTATAGACCCTCCATATTATAATAATAATTATATAAATAAAATAATAAAATTAATAATAAAAAATAAAATAACTAAAAAAAAAACATTTATATATATAGAAACATTTAAAAAAAATAATAATATAATAATTCCCAAAAAATGATTTTTATATAAAAAAAAAATAAAATATTCAATTAAAATATTATTATACATAAATAATTAAATAATAAATAAATAAATATGTAAAATATATTTAATAAAAATTAAATAGATTATTTTATAAAAAATAAATTATTTAAATTTAAAATTAATTAAATTTATAATATTTAAATAAAATATTTTAAAAATTAAATCATTTATTAATTATATAAAATAAATTATAAAATAAAATTATATTTAAGTATTAAATAAATATTTAATAATTATAAAAAATTATATATAAATATTATAAAATATAAATTTTAAAATATAATATTTAAATAATATAAAAATTAAAATTAATATTAAATTAATAAAATATTTAATATTATAATAAATAAAAAATTTATTAAAATAAAATCTTAAAATATTTAAAAAAATAATTATATATCAAATTTTAAAAAATTTATTAAAATAAAATAAATTTATATATTCATATATTTAAATTATTTAATTTATTAAAAAAAAAATAAATTTTAAATAAACGAATTATAAATTATAAAAATATTAAATACATTTCTATTAAATAATTATTTATTTATCAATACAAATTTATAATTAATAAATATTAAAATAATAAATATAATTTTAACAAACAAAATATATAAAAATGAAAACTTTTAACACAAATATTTACAATAATAAAAATATTAATATACCTCCTTTTTCTATAGAAGCTGAACAATCAGTATTAGGTGGGTTAATGTTAGATAATGAAAAATGAGAAAATATATATGAAATAATTAATTTAGATGATTTTTTTAATAAATCACATCAAATTATATTTAATGAAATGCAAAAATTATCTGAATTATATAAACCTATAGATTTAATTACATTATCAGAATCTTTAAAAAAAAATAAAAAGTTAGATATAATTGGAGGATTTGAATATCTAGCTGAAATATCACAAAATGTACCAAGTGTTTCAAATATAAATTATTATGCAGAAATTATTAAAGAAAAATCTATATTAAGAGAAATAATTAATATTTCTAATGAAATAATTATGTGTGGTTTTCATCCACAAGGAAAAAATAGTAAAGATATAATAGATTTAGCAGAATCAAAAATTTTTAAAATATCTGAAAAAAGATTAACTAAAAACAATAAACCTATTAATATAAAAAATATAATTAAAATTACTAAAAATAAAATAAAAAAATTATATAAAAATCCTAAAAAAGAAATTACAGGAATAGATACAGGTTATATAGATTTAAATAAAAAAACATTTGGTTTTCAAAAATCTGATTTAATTATAATAGCTGCTAGACCTTCTATGGGAAAAACAACTTTTGCAATGAATATATGTGAAAATATAGCTATGTCACAAAAAAAACCAATACTAATATTTAGTTTAGAAATGCCATCAGAACAAATAATAATAAGACTAATTTCTTCTTTATCAAGAGTAAATCAAAATAAGATTAAAACTGGTAAAATGAATAACAAAGATTGAATTAGAATATCAAGTACAATAAAATTATTAGAAAAAAAAAAAAATATATTTATAGATGATTCATGTAATTTAACACCTACTGATATAAGATCAAGAACAAGAAAAATTTATAGAGAAAATAAAGGATTAAGTATAGTAATGATAGATTATCTTCAATTAATGAGATCATCAACATATTTAGATAACAGAACACTAGAAATAGCTGATATATCAAGATCCTTAAAATTATTAGCTAAAGAATTAAAAATTCCTATAATAGCATTATCACAATTAAATAGATCATCAGAACAAAGATCTGATAAAAGACCTGTAAATTCTGATTTAAGAGAATCAGGTTCTATTGAACAAGATGCAGATTTAATAATATTTATATATAGAGATGAATTATATAATGAAAATTCAGAAATGAAAGGTATAGCAGAAATAATAATAGGTAAACAAAGAAATGGACCTACTGGAACAATTCATTTAATGTTTAATGGAAAAATTTCAAGATTTGATAATTATGCTTCTACACAATATAATTATTAAAATATAAAAATAAAATATTATTTTTATGATAAAATAAATTTATTAAAATTATAAATAAAATATATATGGCTAGCAAAGGTATTAATAAAGTAATATTAATAGGAAATTTAGGTCAAGATCCAGAAACAAGATATACTTCAAATGGAAATACAATAACTAATTTAAATATAGCTACTTCTGAAATATGAAAAGATAAAAATACAGGAGAAAATAAAGAAAAAACTGAATGACATAGAGTAATTTTATTTGGAAAATTAGCTGAAATAGCATCAGAATATTTGCAAAAAGGTTCACAAGTATATATAGAAGGATCATTACAAACTAGAAAATGACAAGATAAAAATGGAAATGAAAGATATATAACTGAAATAATAGTTAATATGAATGGAACTATGCAAATGTTGGGATATAAAAATATTAAAAATAATAAAAAAATAAATAAAATAAATAAATTAAAAAATAAAAATAAAATTACAAATAAAAAAAATATTAAAGAAAAACCAGAAGATATATCAATAGATTTTGATGATATTCCTTTTTAAAATAAAATATATAATTTAAAATCTATATATAATAATAAAATAAAATTTAAATATAAAAAAATGATAGAAATATTCAATAAATTATTTAATAAAATAATTAAAAATACAAAAACAAAATATGGATCAATTATTCAAGGAAAAATAATTGATATTAAAAACAATAATGTAATTATAGATTCAGGATTAAAATCAGAATCATATATACCTATAGAAGAATTTAAAAATTATAAAGGTAAAATTAAAATAAAAGTTAAAGATAAAATAAAATTATTTTTAGACAGTTTTGAATCAGGTAATGGACAAACAATTTTATCTAGAGAAAAAGCTAAAAAATATGAAACATGAAATAATTTAGAAAAATCATATACACAATCTAAAATAATTAAAGGAATAATAATAGGTAGAGTAAAAGGAGGTTTTACAGTAGATATAAATGGTATAAAATCTTTTTTACCAGGATCTTTAATAGATATAAAACCTGTAAAAGATACAACAATGTTAGAAGGAAAACTATTAGATTTTAAAGTAATAAAATTAGATAAAAAAAATAATAATATTGTATTATCTAGAAAAGCGGCTATTATAAACGATAATAATATAGAAAAAAAAAAATTACTTAAACAAATATATGAAGGATCTATAATAAAAGGAATAGTTAAAAATTTAACAGACTATGGAGCTTTTATAGATTTAGGAAGTTTAGATGGATTATTACATATAACAGACATATCTTGAAAAAGAATAAGACATCCTAATGAAATTTTAAAAATAGGAGAAGAAATACATATTAAAATTATAAAATTTGATAAAGAAAAAAATAGAGTATCATTAGGATTAAAACAATTAAGTAAAGATCCATGAAAAAAAATAGAAAAAAAATATCCACAAAATACCAAAATTAAAGGTAAAATAACTAATTTAACAGATTATGGATGTTTTATAGAAATAGAAGAAGGAATAGAAGGATTAGCACATATATCAGAAATAGATTGAATAAATAAAAATATAAATCCATTTAAAATATTTAATATAGGCGAAAAAATAGAAGCTATAATATTAAAAATTGATAAAATTAAGAGAAGAATATCATTAGGTATTAAACAATGTAAACCAAATCCATGAATAAACTTTAGTAAAAAATATAATAAAGGAGATATAATAGAAGGTAAAATAAAATCAATAACAGACTTTGGTATATTTATAGGATTTAAAGAAGGGATAGATGGATTAGTACATAGTTCAGATATATCATGAAATATAATTGAAGAAAACATAAACAATATATACAAAAAAGACAATATAATAAAAATAAAAATATTACAAATAGATGTTAATAAAGAAAGAATATCATTAGGTATAAAACAATTACATGAAGATCCATTTAATAAATATTTGTCATATAAAAAAAATAAATTAATTAATTGTAAAATTATTAAAATTGAAAAAAAAATAATTAAAGTATTAATTGAAAATAGTATAAAAGGTTATATTAATATAACAAAAAATAATAAAAATATAATTAAAAATATTAAAATAAATAATATTTTAAAAACTAAAATAAACAAAATAGATAAAAAAAATAGATTAATAAATTTAAAAATATTTAAAAATAAAAATATAAAATCTAAAAAAATAAAATTTAAAGAAAAAAATTGTTTTAATGCAATGATAGAAGCTTTTAAAAAAGCTAAATCTAAATAAAATCTTTAAAAACAAAATTTATAAAATCTAAATAACTATTAAAATTATCAAAATAATTTAAAGAATTTAAAATTCTACTTCTAAATAAAGAAGCATACTTAATATTATTAAATATATATATAACATGTTTAATAATATTAAATAAATTAATATTATTTTTCTTTTGTAAAATCATATAATTATATAACTTATAAAAAATAAATATAATATATTTTGAAACTTTATTATTACTATTAAAAAATAAATTTTGATTAAAATTATTTACTTTATAATTATTAATATAATTTTCATTAATAATATAATTTTTAATAGCCACTAAAAATAATGGATTAAAATATATACCTCTACCTATCATAACTCCATCAACATTTAATAAATGATTTTTAATGTCAAATAAATTTTTTATATTCCCGTTTATTACAATATTTAAATGAGGTAAATCTTTTTTTAATTTATAAATTAAATTATATTTTAATATAGGTTTATTTAAATTTATATAAGTAGAAAAATTATTTTTTAATATATTTCTTGCATGAATAATAAATTTATTACATGAAGTATATAAAGAAATATTACCTACAAAATCTAATAAATAATTATAAGAAATATCATATAAACCTATTCTATGCTTTAATGATATTGTTAAATTTGATACATCACTTGCTTCTTTAATAGAATTTAAACAATTAATAATTAAATCACATTTATCCATTAAAAATATACCAAAATTACAATTTTTAGCTTTTTTTGATGAACATCCTAAATTAAAATTAATTTCACTAAATTTAAATATATTTATTAATTTAACACACTTATATAAATCTTTATAATTATTTCCAACAAATTGAATAATAGTATTTTTATTATTTAAATTACTTAAAAAATTATTATAATATTTATAATTATATATATAAGATGAAGTATGTATCATGCCTGTATATATATAAATATTATTCATTAATAATCTATATAAAAAATAACTATGTAAATCTAAATATTTAAATAATGGTGCTAAAAAAATATTATTATTTATCATTATAATTTTTATTATATTAAATATTAAAATTTATATATTTAATTCCATTCATATATTTTACTAAAACTTTAGGAATTTTTATAATTCTATCTTCAACTTGAAAATTTTCTAATATTGCTATTAATGTTCTACCTACTGCTAAACCTGAACCATTTATTATATGTACAAATTTTTTCTTATTTTCAATAATATCATAATATTTTATATTTATCCTTCTAGATTGAAAATCAGAAGTATTAGAACAAGAAGAAACCTCTAAAAATTTTTTATTAACTGGTGATCAAAATTCAATATCATAAGTTTTACAAGAACTAAAACTCATTGAACCTGTAGATAATAAAATTTTTCTATAAGGTATTTTTAATAATTGTAAAATTTTTTCTGCATTATTTGTTAATTCCTCTAAAGAGGATAATGAATAATTTGGTTTAACTATTTGTATTAATTCAACTTTATCAAATTGATTTAATCTAATTAGCCCTTTACTATTTTTTCCATATGAAATAGATTCAGCTCTAAAACAAGGAGTATTAGAAACTAATTTAATTGGTAATTCTGTTTCTTTAAAAATTTTATTTTTAAATAAATTTATTAAAGCAACTTCTGAAGTAGGTATTAAAGCAAATTTATAATTATCTAAATTATTATTTTTATATACATAAAATATATTATTTTTAAATTTAGGTAATTGACCAGCATTATATAAAGAATCAACTTTTACAATATATGGAACATAAACTTCATTATAATTATTTATATTAACATGATAATTAATCATAAATTGTGATATAGCTCTATATAATGTAGCTATAACATTTTTCATAACAATAAAAGAAGAACCGCTTAATAATGATGATTGTTTAAAATTTAAACTATCTGTTAATTCACATAATTTTATATGATCTAAAATTTTAAAATTATATTTTTTTTTATAATTACCTCAATAACTAATAACTTTATTATTTTTATCATTGTCACCAATTGGTATATTTTTTAAAGGAACATTAGGTATTTTTAATAGATATTTATTTAATTGAAAAAATAATATTTTTAGTTTTTTTTTTTTAAATAAAATATTTTCTTTAATTAATTTAACAAATTTAGCTAAATATATAATATCATTTTTTTTATTTTTATAAATAAAAAATTTATTAGATAAATATTTTCTTTTAAATTGTAAAAATTCTATATCAAATTTAACTTTTTTATAATTATAATAAATTTTTAATAAAAATTTTATATCAATATTATTTAATAAACGATATTTTAATTTTTTTAAAAACTTATCTATATCATTAAATAACAATTTAATATTTAACATTATAATTATATAATATTTTATATACTTAAAATTTATAATATTATTATTATACTTTAATTTTATAAAAAATAATAAAAAATTAAACATAAATTTAATATGAAAAAAATATTTAAATTATTAATAATAGGATCAGGTCCATCAGGTTATACAGCAGCTATATATTCAGCAAGATGTGGATTAAAACCAGTACTAATAACAGGTATTAACGAAGGAGGACAAATAATAAATTCAAATAATATTGAAAATTGACCTGGAAATTACAATAAAATTAATGGATATAAATTAATGAAAAACATGAAAAAACAAGCACTAAAATTTAATACTAAAATAATAAATGATGAAATAATTAAAATAAATTTTAATAAAAAACCATTTAAAATATTTGGTAAAATAAATAAATATTTATCTAAAAGTATAATAATAGCTACTGGTTGTAAACCTAGAATGTTAGGATTAAAAATAGAAAAAAAAATATATGGAAAAAAAATATCTACCTGTACAAATTGTGATGGATATTTTTATAAAAATAAAATAGTAGCAGTAATAGGAGGAGGTAATAAAGCTGCAGAAGAATGTTTAACATTATGTAAATTTACAAAAAAAATATTTTTAATACATAGAAATAATAAATTAAAAATTGATATAATACTATATAAAAAAATTAAAAAAAAAATTAAAAAAAATATAATAATATTTATAAAAAATCACAATATATATGATATTAAAGAAAAAAATAATTTGTTATTAATTAAACTAAAATCTATACTAAATAATGAAAAAAAAAAAATTAAAATAAATGGACTATTTTTAGCAATAGGTAATACACCAAATAGTAATATATTTAGTAAAAATTTAAAATTAAATGAAAATAAATATATAATAACAAATTATAATAGTAATAAATATCAATCAATGACTAATATTGAAGGCGTATTTGCTTCAGGAGATGTAACAAATAATAAATATAAACAAATAATAACTGCATGTTCTTCAGGATGTATAGCAGCATTAGATGTAAAAAATTATTTAGAAAATATATAATACTTTTATTTATAAAAAAAATAATTTAGAATAAACAATATAATTAATTTTAAAATAAATAAATAATGACAAAAGAAAAAAACATAGAAATAAAAGGAATAATTATTGAAACATTACCAAATACAATGTTTAAAGTAAAATTAGAAAATGGATCAATAATAATAGCACATATATCTGGAAGAATGAGAAAAAATTATATAAGAATATTAAATGGAGATAAAGTTATAATTCAAACTACACCTTATGATCTTAAAAAAGGTAGAATAATTTTTAGAAATAAAAATTAATAATTAAATAAATAATTAATTATAAAAGGAATAAAAATTGAATTTTAAAAAAAATCAAAAAACTAGAGAAATTGCTTTACAAATACTTTACTCATTAATAGTATCAAATAATAAAAATATAGAAAAAAAAACAAATGAATTTAAAAACATTAAAAAAAATATATTTAATAAAGTAAATATTAAATATTTATATAAAATATTAAATGGAATTATTAAAAATATTAAATATATAAATAATATATTAATTAAAAATATAAAAAAAAAAACTAGATATATAGGACTAATAGAAAAATATATTTTATATATGGCAATATATGAAATTAAAATTAAAAAAACATTACCAATTAAAGTTATAATAAATGAAAATATAGAATTAACAAAAAAATTTGGATCACAAAATGATTATAAATTAATAAATAGTATTTTACATAAAATTTGTTTTAAAAATAAAATAAATATTAATTAATATATTTAAAATATATTATTTATAAAACATTAATAATTAAATAGTAAACATATTTATAAAAAATATTTATAATAATTTAAACTAAAATGAATAATATATATTCAAAACTATTAAAAAATAGAATAATATTTTTAACTGGTATTATAGAAAATAATTTATCTAATAATATAATTTCTAAATTATTATACTTAGAATATAAAAATAATAAAGAAGATATTTTTATATATATAAATTCACCAGGAGGTTTAGTTACATCAGGAATGTCAATATATGACACCATGAAGTTTATAAAACCAAATATAAATACTATATGTATAGGACAAGCATGTTCAATGGCTGCATTTTTATTATCTTCTGGTTCAAAAAACAAAAGATTTAGTTTACCTAATTCTAACATAATGATACATCAACCTATAGGATCTTTTAAAGGTCAAGCAACAGATATTAAAATACAAACAGAAGAAATATTAAGAGTTAAAAATAACTTAATAAATATATTTTCTAAAAATACAGGAAATAAAATTAAAAAAATTAAAAAAGATACAGAAAGAGATAAATATTTCACTGCTAAAGAAGCTTTAAATTATGGAATAATAGATAAAATTATAAAAAAATCAATTTAATAATATATTCTAAAATATGAAAAATATAAAATATTATTATAAAAAAAAAATATGTAATATTTGTAAAAAAAATAAACTTGATATATTTATAAATGAAAATAAAAATTATATATGTAGTAAATGTTATAATAACTTATATAATAAAAAAATAAATATAAAAAATAAAATAAATATTAATATATATAATCCTAAATATTTAAAAAAAAAAATAGATAAATACATTATAGGTCATAATAAAACTAAAAAACAAATAGCTGTATCAATATATAATCACTTTAAACTAATTAACTATAATGAAAATAATAAATATACAGGTTTATATAAATCTAATATATTATTAATAGGACCTACAGGAAGTGGTAAAACTTTAATAGCAAAAACTATATCAAATATATTAAATATACCTATGGTTATAACAGATGCTACTACATTAACTCAAGCAGGTTATGTTGGAGATGATGTAGAAAATATATTATTAAGATTAATACAAAAATGTGAATATAATATTAAAAAAGCTGAATATGGAATTATATATATAGATGAAATTGATAAAATAGCTAAAAAAACAAATAATATTTCTATTACAAGAGATGTATCTGGAGAAGGAGTTCAACAATCACTTCTAAAAATTATTGAAGGAACAATATCATCAATTCCTATATATGGTGGTAGAAAACATCCTCAACATAATAATATTAGAATAAATACAAATAATATATTATTTATATGCGGAGGAACATTTAATAATATTGATAATATTATTAAAAAAAGATTAAACATTAATAATATAGGATTTAACTCAAAAAAAAATAAATTAAAAATAAAAAATAATATTGAATATAAAGATATAATAAAATTTGGATTTATACCAGAATTTGTAGGAAGATTTTCTGTAATATCTAAATTAGAAAAATTAAAAAAAAAACATTTTATTAAAATACTTACAAAACCTAAAAATTCTATAATTAAATATTATAAAAAATTATTTAAATTAGAAAATATTAATTTAATATTTAAAAAAGACGCAATTAATACAATTGCAGATATATCACTTAAATATAATACTGGAGCTAGAGCATTAAAATATGTAATAGAAAATATACTATTTAATATAATGTATAATATAAATTCTATTAATAAAAACGAAATAATTATTGATAAAAATTTTATAAAAAATCAAAATTTATAAAATAAATTATAAATAATTAATAAAAAAATATTTAATTAATAATAAAATAAAAAAATAATAATAATAAATTTACATTTTATTTAAATAATGAAAGAAAAAAATAAATCTAAAAAATATCAAAATGATATTAAAAAAACAAAAGATAAAATACCTGTTTTACCATTAAGAGATATAATTATATATCCAAAAATGATAGTACCTCTATTTGTTGGTCGTAAAAAATCTATTTTATGTTTAGAACTAGCAATGAAACAAAATAAAAAAATTATGTTAATTGCACAAAAAAAATCATCAATAGAAAATCCTAAAATAAATGATTTATTTAATATAGGTACTATATCATCAATATTACAAATATTAAAATTACCAGACGGCACTGTAAAAGTATTAATAGAAGGGTTAAATAGAGCTAAAATAATAAAAATAAAAGAAAAAAATAAATGTTTTATAGCAAATATTAAAATTATAAAAACAAAAAAAATAAAAAATAAGGAACATAAAATATTAATAAAAACTATAATAAATCAATTTGAAACATATATTCAATTAAATAAAAAGATACCTAAAGAAGTTTTAAACTCATTAAATAATATTAATAATTCTGTAAAATTGGCAGATACTATAGCATCTCATATTCCATTAAAATTATTAGATAAACAAAATATATTAGAAATTAAAAATATAGATAAAAGAATTGAATTTTTAATGGTTAAAATTGAATCTGAAATTAATATACTAAAAATTGAAAAAAAAATAAGAAATAGAGTTAAAAAACAAATGGAGAAAAGCCAAAAAGAATATTATTTAAATGAACAAATGAAAGCAATACAAAAAGAATTAAATTATATAGATGACATAACTAACGAATATAATTCAATTAAAAAAAAAATATTAAAAATAAAATTTCCTAAAGAAGTTAAAAAAAAAATTAAATCTGAATTACAAAAATTAAAAATGATGCAACCTATGTCAGCAGAAGCTAATATTTCTAGAACATATATAGATTGAATAACTCAAATACCCTGATATAAAAAAAATAGAATTAAAAAAAATTTAGAAATAGCTAAAAAAATATTAGATATAGATCATTTTGGACTTAATCATGTAAAAGAAAGAATATTAGAATATTTAGCTGTACAAAATAGATCAAATAAAATTAAAGGACCAATATTATGTTTTATAGGACCTCCAGGAGTAGGAAAAACATCATTAGCTAAATCTATATCAAGAGCTACAGGTAGAAAATATACTAAAATTTCTTTAGGTGGTATTAAAGATGAAGCAGAAATAAGAGGGCATAGAAAAACATATATAGGTTCTATGCCCGGAAAAATAATTCAACAAATAATCAAAACTAAAGTTAAAAACCCTTTATTTTTATTAGATGAAATAGATAAAATATCTAATGATTTAAGAGGAGATCCATCTTCTGCATTATTAGAAGTTTTAGATCCAGAACAAAATAATAGTTTTAATGATCATTATATAGAAATAAACTATGATTTATCAAATATTATGTTTATAGCTACAGCTAATTCTATAAATAATATACCATTTCCATTATTAGATAGAATGGAAGTAATAAAAATAGTTGGTTATACAGAAGAAGAAAAAAAAAATATAGCAATAAAATATTTAATACCAAAACAAATTAAAAATAATGCATTAAAAAATAATGAAATTAAAATTAAAAAAGAATCAATTATAAAAATAATTAGATATTACACAAAAGAATCAGGTGTTAGAGGATTAGAAAGAGAAATATCTAAAATATGTAGAAAATCAGTTAAACAAATTACATTAAATTTAAATAATAATAAATTAATAAATATAAATAAAAATAATATAAAAAAATATTTAGGAATAAAAAAATTTGATTTTGGAAAAGCAAAAAAAAATAATAAAATTGGACAAGTAACAGGATTAGCTTGAACAGAAATGGGAGGAGAACTACTTATAATAGAATCAAGATGTGTAAATGGAAAAGGAAAATTAATATATACGGGATCATTAGGTAAAGTTATGCAAGAATCTATACAAGCTTCTTTAACTGTTGTAAGATCATTAACAAAAAAATTAAAAATTAAAAATAATTTTTATATAAAAAAAGATATACATGTACATATCCCAGAAGGAGCAACTCCTAAAGATGGACCAAGCGCTGGAATAGCAATATGTACATCATTGATATCAACATTAACTAAAAATCCAATAAAATCTTATATAGCAATGACAGGAGAAATAACATTAAATGGAAATATTCTACCTATAGGTGGATTAAAAGAAAAATTATTAGCAGCTTTAAGAGGTAATATTAAAAAAGTTATTATACCATATAATAATAAAAAAGATTTAGAAGAAATGCCTAAAAATATAATTAAAAATTTAAAAATATATTACGTAAGAAATATTAAAAAAGTATTAAAAATATCATTAACTAATAATCCATTTTAAAATATAACACGCTCTACAGGATTTGAACCTGTGACCTACAGCTTAGAAGGCTGTTGCTCTATCCTCTGAGCTAAGAGCGCACAATATTATATATGATAAATTATAAAAATTAAAATGTCAAATATTATAAATAATAGTAAACTTATTTATGGAATAAAATATTTAAAATATATAAGAAATAAAATTAAAAAAAATATATTAAATATTAAAAAAAAAAATAAAAAAATACCATCAATAGTAATAATAAATATAGGAAAAAATAGATCATCTTTAATTTATATAAAAAATAAATGTAAAAATTTTAAATATATAGGTATTAAATATAAAATATATAATTTAAAAAAAAATATTAAAGAAAAAAAAATAATAAAATTAATAAAAAAATTTAATAATGATAAAAATATAAATTGTATATTAATACAATTACCAATACCAAAAAATTTAAATACTAATAAAATCATAAATAATATTAATCCATATAAAGATGTAGATGGACTACATTGCTATAATATAGGTAAATTATCACAAGGTAATCCATATATAACACCATGTACATCAAAAGCTATTATAAAATTATTTAATATATATAAAATTAATATAATAGGTATTAATATTTTAATAATAGGATGTTCAAATTTAATAGGAAAACCAATTTATATGTCCTTAATTAATAAAGGATGTACAGTTACAATAACTAATAGTAAAACTAAAAATATAACAAAATATATTAAAAAAGCAGATATAATAATATCTGCAATTGGTAAATATAATGTAATTCCAATAAATTCAATAAAAAAAAAATCTATAATTATAGATGTAGGAATTAATATTATAAATAATAAAATTAAAGGAGATATAAATTATAAACTAATTTTAAAAAAAGTTAAATATATTACTCCAGTACCTGGAGGTATAGGACCTATAACTATAGCTAGTTTATTGAAAAATATAATGAAAATATATAATAAAAAAAATAAATTTTAATTAATAAAATATCATTTAGTAATAAAATTTTTTTCATCTTTTACCATTACATTTAAATTAATTAATTTTTTACGTAAAAAATCAGCTTTCTCTCAATTATTTTCTTTACGTGCTTTATTTCTAGAATTTATTAAATAATTTATTTTATTAATTAGTTTTAAATATTTAATATTATTATAAAAATATTTATTACTTAAAAAATATTTACTATTATATTGTAATAAACCTAAAAAACTAGCATAAAATTTCATCTTTATAGCTAATTTACTAGCTAAAATAAATTTTTTATTTTTAAATTTATTTATTTCAGATAACATTAAAAAAAATAGTTTATGAACACCTGGAATATTAAAATCATTATTCATATAATTTAAAAAAATATTATCATAATAATTTAAAGATAAAATATCATTTTTATTAAAATTTAAATTTAGATCTAAATCATTTATACCTAAATATAATTTATTTATAGATTTTTTACATATATCTAAAATTTTTATATTAAAATCTAAATTTTTTCTATAATGTTTAGATAATAAATAATATTTAATTACATCAGGAAAATATTTATATAATAATTTATTCAATAAAATTTGTTTTTTTTTAGATTTTGATAATTTATTTCCATTATATGTTACTAATCCTGTATGTACTCAATATTTAATATTATAGTTGATACCAAATAAACATTTTGATTGAATTAATTCATTTTCATGATGAGGAAAAATTAAATCTGAACCACCGCCATGTATATCTATTATATTATTTAAATATTTATTACTTATTACAGAACATTCTATATGTCAACCTGGTCTTCCTAAACCTCAAGGTGAATTTCAACCACTTAAATCACTTATTTTATTTAATTTTCATAAAACAAAATCTTTTTCATTATTTTTTTTATACTTTAAATTTGAAAAATAATTTTTATTTAAATTATTATAAAAATATTTATAAGAAAATAAAACATCTCCGTTTTTACTTATATAAGCATAATTATATTTTAATAACTTTATTATAGATAATATTATAATATTAACATTATCTGTAATTTTAGGTTCTAAATTAGGACTAGATAAATTTAAATTATTAAAATCATTATACATTGAATTAATCATAATATTAGATAAATCTTTTATAGGTATATTTTTACTAATAGATTTCTCAATAATTTTATTATCTATATCAGTTATATTTCTTATATAATTACATTTATACCCTAAATATTTTAGATATTTAATTAAAACATCAAAAAAATAAAAAGTTCTACCATGACCAATATGACAATAATCAGATGTAGTAACACCACATACATAAATATTAACATTTTTATTTACAAAAGGAGTAAATAATTCCTTTTTTTTAGATAAAGTATTAAATATTTTAAACATAATTTAATTTAAATAAATATTTTAATTTACCAAAATCTTTAATTAATATAATATATTATATATTAAATAAAATTATTATATAAAATGATTATTAAAAATTTCTTTAATATAAATAAAAATATTATATTAAATTTTATAAATTATAAAATAAATAATATTATATTAAAAATAAAAAATATAAAAAATAAAATTATATTAACAATAATATTATTTTTATTAATTATAATAACAATATTTTTAATAGTTAATAATTTATTTTTATATATAATATTTAAGAATATAAATAAAATAAATTATATAAAATATTTTATAAAAAAAATAATAATAATATATTTAATAATATTATTAATAATAATAATATTTTTATATATAAATATTATAAAATTATATAATATTATTAAAAAAATAAAATATATATTTAAAATATATAATAATAATAAAAAAAAATAAAAAATAAAATTTATAAGCCGGATTCTGTTTATCTAAAATATGATTAGATAAGATAATCATTAATCTAGACTAATAATCACTTATTAGTTCAAGCAGCTTACCATGATATTTTATATATATATACGGATAATATATTATTTAATTTTAAATAATATAAAAATTATTTAAATTAATATATTAAATATCAAAATTTAGCCTTGCTCCTAACGGAGTTTACACATATATTATATTACTATAATATATAGTATTATATTTATAATACTTTTTCACCATTACCTATAATAAATCTTAGGATGTTTTTTTCTGTTGCACTTTTCATAAAATATATTTATTTATGTATATAAATAATATTTTTCCAGATATTATCTGGCGTTATATCCTATGGAGTCCGGACTTTCCTCTATTCAAAAATAAATAGCGATTATCAAATTTTAAAATTTTATTTTTTTTTATTTATATCTATATAAGGATTATAACATTCTTTAAATTTTATATTAACATTATATCCAAAAAATTTTAAATATCTAATATAATAATTAATTAAATAATTTTTATAAGATAAATTTATAAAATTAACTTTTTTACCATGTATAATAATTGTAAATGGATTATAACCTCCTATATGGGCATATTTTAATTTAATTGAATTATTAAAATTATTTTTTTCACTTAAATTTTTTAAAGCTAATTTTAAAATTTTATTAATTTTAGAAGTACTAATATTAATTTTAAATATTTTATTATAATTTTTAATAATTAAATTAAATAATTTAAATAAAAAATTTTTTTTTAAATTTAATGCACAAATAAAAAATATAATAATATTTTTTATAAAACCATATTTATTTTTAATATAATTTTTATATTTTAACTTATCACTATTATTAAATTTTTCACATTTATTAAAAATAATATATATAATTTTACCTTTATATAATAAAAATCTAATTAAAAATAAATCATATTTAGTTAATCCTTTATTTATATCTATTAAAAATAAAACTATATTAAAATAACTAATTTTTTTAAAAAAACTTATAAAACAATAATTTTTATTAAAAAATTTTTTATTAATACCAGGAGTATCTGAAATTATAAATTTTATATTATTATATATAAAATTATAAAATATAAATTCTTTAGTAGTATTTTCAATATTAGATACAAATGAATAATTATTCTTACATATACAATTTAAAAAAGTTGATTTACCTGAATTAGGTTTTCCTAAAATTATAATTTTAATATTTTTATAATCAAAAATTTTATTATTATTAAAATATAAATTATATAATTTATTATATTGATCTAAATTTATACAAAATTTTAATAAATATTTAAAAAATATAATATTATTTTTAAAATTTTTAATTAAAATTAAATATAAATTATTTAATAAATTTAATATTAATTTTTTATTATAAATTGATATACTAAAAATATATTTAATTCCAAAAGAATTAAATTTATTTTTAATTCTTTTTATATTTATATTCAATAAATCTATTTTATTTAAAATTAAAATAATATTTTTATTAATTTTTTTTATTATATTTTTATAAAAATAAAGATCTTTATCTAAAAAATTTATATTACAATCAACTATTAAACATACTAAATCAGAATTTTTTAAATTAAATATAAATTTTTTATATAAATTAAAATAAATATTTTTTTTACTAATTTTTTTTTTATTAAAATTATCAATATTTATATTATCTATAAAAATAAAATATTTTTTTTTAAAATATTTTAAACCATAACTACAATCAAATATATTATTTAAATTTAAATAATAATTATTATTTATTAACTTATTAAATAAACTAGTTTTACCTACTTTAGAACTTCCTACTAATGATATAGTAAACATATAAATTTTATTAATATATTTATAAAATATTATATATTATAAAGTATTAAATTTAATTAATTTTTAATAAATTACTTATAAAATTAACTATATTCTTTTTATTAGAAATATTAAATTGATTATTAAAATATAAATCTTTAATAGTAATAATCTTATTATTAAATTCTTTTTTACCTATTATTATTAATAATCTACAATTTAATTTTAAAACTTTTATAATTATTTTACTTAAATTATTATATTTAAAATAATTATGATAAATATTTAAAAAATATAAATCAGAATTTAATATATTTTCAATTATTTTAAAACCTAATAATAAAGTTTTAGAATTATAATATGAAATAATATATACATCAATTTTTTTATTTATATTATTAATTAACTTATTATTTTCCTTTAAAACTAATACTAACCTATCTAAACCAATAGCTAAACCTACAGAAGGAATATATAAATTATATAAATTTTTTATTAAATAATCATATCTACCACCAGCACAAACAGTATTTTGAGATAATCAAGATTTATATTTTCATTCATATACAATATCATTATAATATTCTAATCCTCTAAATAAATTTTTATTAATTATAAAATCTATATTAAAATAATTTAATAAATTACATAAACATTTAAAATTATAAATAGATTTATAATTTAAAAAATTTGTTATATTAGGAAAATTTTTAATTAAATTAATATAATCTTTATTATTTTTATCTAATTTTTTAAAAAGATCAAAACTAAATTTTTTAACTCTTTTATTATTTATATAATATTTATTTTTATTTAATAAAATATTTAAATTTTTTATATAATTTAATCTATCATTTAAATTACCTATAGAATTAATTTCTAAAATAAATAAATTATTAATATTTAATTCATTAAATAATCTATTAATAATTAATATTAATTCTAAATCAGAATATATATTTATATTACCAAATACTTCTAATCCAATTTGATAAAATTGTCTAAACCTAGCTTTTTGTGGTTTTTCATATCTAAACATTGGTCCTATATATCATAATTTATTTAAATTATTATAATTAAATAATTTATTTTCCATATACATTCTTACACAACTCATAGTTCCTTCAGGTCTTAAACTAATATTTAATTTATTTTTATCATAAAAAGAATACATTTGTTTTAAAAATAAATCATTTTTATTTAAATTTTTATTATATAAAAAACTATTTTCTAATATTGGAAATCTAACTTCATTAAAAGAATAACTATTTATTATTTTTCTAAATTTTTTTTCTATATATTGATAAATTATAACATCACTAGGAATATAATCTTTCATTCCTTTAATAATTTTAATCATAAATTTAATACTTTAAAAATATTTATAAATGTATATAAAAATTATAACTATATTATTTAATATTTTATATATAAATAATATATTATTATAATAATAAATTAATTTTTATATATAAACTAAATAAACATTAAATTACTAATAATTAAAATTAATTAAAAAATTTATAAATAATATGAATAATATTTTAGCAATAGAATCATCAACAGAATTATGTTCTATATCTATATTTTATAAAAATAAAATATTTAATAAATATAAATATACAAAAATTAAAAATAGTAAATACATATTAACATTAATATCTGAATTAATTAAAAATAATAATATTAAAATTAATTTAATTAAATATTTAGTTTTTAATAAGGGACCAGGAAGTTTAATAGGAACTAAAATATCATCAATTATATGTAAAACATTTAATTTAAAATACAAAAATTCAAAAATAATAAATATTAAAACTCAATTTATTATATCAGAAAATTATTTTTTTAAAAAAAAAAAAAATAAAAATAATTTAATAAATATTTTAATTTATAATGATATAAATAATATTTATAATTTTATATTTAAAAATAATAAATTAATATATTCAAAAAAAAATATATTAATTAATATATATAAATATTTAAAAAAAATATGCAATATACAAATTATAGTTAATAAATACGAAACTAAATATAAAATATTAAAAATAATTAAAGAATTTAATATAAAATATAAAAATAAAATTAAAATAATATATCCTAAATCAAAATATATAATAAGTATTATAAAAAAAATGTATTATTAATATATATATAATTTTTATATATTTATTTAATAAAATATTATAAATATATTAAATAATATATTTAATTATATAATACTTTTAAATATAATAAATATATTTATAAACTAAAATAAATAATATTATAATTAATATATGAAAAAAGATAAAAAAATTTTTAAATTAATTAAATTAGAAAAAAAAAGACAAGAAAATACTATTAATCTAATAGCTTCAGAAAATTATGTAAGTAAAAATATATTAAAAGCTCAAGGATCAATATTAACTAATAAATATGCAGAAGGATATTATAAAAAAAGATATTATGGAGGATGTAAATATATTGATAAAATTGAATATATAGCTATACAAAGAGCTAAGAAACTATTTAAAGCAGATTATGTCAATGTACAACCACATTCAGGATCACAAGCTAATTTTGCAGTATATAACGCTATACTAAATACAGGAGATACTATACTTTCAATGAAAATTACACATGGAGGTCATATAACTCATGGATCAAAAATAAATTTATCAGGAAAATTATATAATTCTATATTTTATGAATTAGATAAAAATGAAAATATAAATTATAAACAAATTAAATCATTAGCTATAGAATATAAACCAAAACTAATAATAGCAGGATTTTCTTCATTTTCTAAAATTTGTAATTGAAAAAAATTTAGAAAAATATCAGATATAAATAATAGTTATCTACTAGTAGATATGTCTCATATATCAGGATTAATTGCTGCCAAATTATATCCAAATCCATTAAAATATGCTCATATAGTAACATCTACTACTCATAAAACATTAGCTGGACCAAGAGGAGGTATAATTTTATCAAATATAAAAAATAAATTATTATATAATAAAATTGATAATTCAATATTTCCAGAAACTCAAGGAGGACCTTTAATGCATGTAATTGCAGCTAAAGCAATATGTTTTAAAGAAGCATTAAATAAAGATTTTAAAAAATATCAAAAACAAATAATTAAAAACGCAAGATGTATGGTTAAAGTATTTAATAAAAAAAAATTTATAATAGTATCAAAAACTACAGAAACACATTTATTTTTAATTAATTTAACAAATAAAAATATATCTGGGTATAAAGCAGAAAAAATTCTTAATAAAGTTAATATTGTAGTAAATAAAAATTATATTCCAGATGATAAAAAAAATTCTTTAGAAACATCTGGAATAAGAATTGGAACATCAGCTATAACTAAAAGAGGTATTAAAGAAAAAACTTCTTCTTATATAGCTAAATTAATATGTAAATTATTAAATAATATTAAAAATAAAAAAGTTATAAATAAAATTAAAAATAAAGTAAAATATATATGTAAAAAATTTCCTATATATAAGAAAATTATCTAGTAAAATTTTTAAAAAATATTTTTACTTTCTCAAAAAAATTTTTTGATTTAGGGTTATTATTTTCTTTATTATTTTTACTTAAACTAAAATCTAAATTATATAATAATTTTTTTTGAAATTTATTAAGATTTACAGGAGTTTCTACAAATATTTTACATAACAAATCACCTTTAAAATTACTTTTTAATGATTTTATACCTTTATTTTTAATTCTAAATATTTTACCTGTTTGAGTTTCAGGTGGAATTTTTAAATTTACATTACCTTCTAAAGTAGGTATTTCTATAATACCTCCTAAAGCAGCTATTGTAAAATTAATAGGAACTTTACAATATAGATTATTACCTTCCCTATCAAATATACTATGTTTTCTTAATTTTATATTTATATATAAATCTCCTGGATTTTTTCCAAAAGAACTTAAATTACCTTTACCTGCTAATCTAATTTTATCACCATCATTTACACCTGCAGGTATTTTAACTATAATATTCTTTAAACATTTCTCAATACCTTCTCCTTTACATATATAACAAGGATTATCAATTATATAACATTCACCATTACAATTAGGACAAGTTTGCTGTACTGTAAAAAAACCTTGTTTAATTTTTAAATTACCTGATCCTTTACATATATTACATACTTTTTTATTATAACCAGTTCTACAACCAGTACCATTACATAGACTACATCTTTGTATAACATTTATACTAATATTTTTAGAAATTCCATATATAATATCCTCTAAATTTAGAATTATATTATAATTAATATCTGTTCCTTTACTATATGATGAAGATTTATTTTTTCTTTTACTAGTACCAAAAATATCACCAAATACATCACTAAATATATCACTAAAATCTCCTGAAGATGTAAAACTAGATGTAAAACTATTATCATCATATGAACTATTATTAAAAGCTGAATGACCATATTGATCATACATTGATCTTTTATTATCATCACTTAATATTTCATAAGCTTCTTTTATCTCTTTAAATTTTTCTTCATAAGATTTATTACCCTGATTTCTATCAGGATGATATTTAATAGCTAATTTTTTATAAGATTTTTTAATATCTAATAAACTAGCATCTTTTGATAAACCTAAAATTTTATAATAATCTTTTTTATGCATATATACCTTTATAAAATAATATTATAAAATTATTTTTTATTATTTTTTTTATTAACCTCTTCATATTCAGCATCAACTACAGAATCTTCTTTGTTATTATTGTTAATATTAGTAAACTTACTAGATAATGTTATTATTTCTTGCATTCATTTATCTATATCAGATTTATTTTCACTTTTACAACTATTTTCTAAATTTACTAATAATGATTCTATTTTATTTTTATCATCTAATGAAATTTTATCTTTAATAATATCTAATTGTTTTCTAGTAGTATGTATTAAATGATCTGCTTGATTTTTAGCTTGAATTAAATCTTCAAATTTACGATCAATTTCTGAATTTAATTCAGCATCTTTAATCATTTTTTTAATTTCTTCTTCATTTAATCCAGAAGATGATTTAATAGTAATTTTTTGTTCTTTACCAGTATTTTTATCTTTAGCAGAAACATGTAATATACCATCAACATCAATATCAAAAGTTACTTCAATCTGAGGGATACCTCTAGCAGCAAGTTGTATACCATCTAAATTAAATTGACCTAAAGATTTATTATCTTTAGCTCTTTTACGTTCACCTTGTAATACATGTATAGTTACAGCAGATTGATTATCTTCAGCTGTTGAAAAAACTTGACTATGTTTAGTAGGTATAGTTGTATTTTTATTAATTAAAGTAGTCATTACTCCACCCATAGTTTCTATTCCTAATGATAAAGGAGTAACATCTAATAATAATACATCTTTAACTTCACCTGATAAAACTCCACCTTGAACAGCAGCACCTATAGCAACAGCTTCATCTGGATTAACATCTTTCTTAGGTTTTTTTCCAAAATATTCAGTAACTTTTTTTTGTACCATAGGCATTCTAGTTTGACCACCAACTAAAATAACTTCATTTATTTTACTAATATCTAAATTAGCATCTTTTAAAGCTATTTTAACTGGATCAATAGATTTAATTATTAAATCTTCTACCAAAGATTCTAATTTAGCTCTAGTTAATTTAATATTTAAATGTTTAGGACCTGATTTATCTGCTGTTATATAAGGTAAATTAATTTCAGTTTGATTTGAAGAAGATAATTCTATTTTAGCTTTTTCTGATGAATCTTTTAATCTTTGCATTGCTAAAGAATCATTAGATAAATCAATATTATAATCTTTTCTAAATTCAGAAACTAAATAATTAATTATTTTATTATCAAAATCTTCTCCTCCTAAATGGGTATCTCCATTAGTAGATAAAACTTCAAATGTTTTTTCACCATCAACATTATCTATTTCTATTATAGATATATCAAATGTTCCTCCACCTAAATCATATACAGCAACTATATTACTAGTTTTTAATTTATCTAAACCATAAGCTAAAGCTGCAGCAGTAGGTTCATTAATAATTCTTTTAACATCTAAACCTGCTATTTTACCAGCATCTTTAGTAGCTTGACGTTGAACATCATTAAAATAAGCAGGTACCGTAATTACAGCTTCATTAACTTTATAACCTAAATAATCTTCAGCTGTTTTTTTCATTTTTTTTAAAATTTCAGCTGAAATTTGAGGAGGAGCTATTTTTTTATTATTAAGTTCTATTCAAGCATCACCATTATTTGAAGAAACAATTTTATATGGCATTATATTTACATCTTTTTGAACTTCTAGATCTGTAAATTTACGTCCTATTAATCTTTTTATAGCAAAAAAAGTATTTTTAGAATTAGTTATTGCTTGCCTTTTAGCTGGTTGACCAACCAAAATTTCATTATCTTGAGTATATGCTACAACAGAAGGAGTAGTACGATCACCTTCAGAATTTTCTATTACTTTAGGTTTATTACCTTCCATAATAGCTACACATGAATTAGTAGTACCTAAATCAATACCAATTATTTTGTTCATTTAAAATATCCTTAAAATATATATATATATATAAATATATATACTTACTAAATAATATCAACTATTAAATAAAAATTAATTTAATATTAAATTAAATAAATAAATTAAAATTTTTATATTTATATAAAAATGATAAAATATTTATTATATTTATAAACATTTAAAAAAAATGAAAAAAAAAAATATTAATTACAAAAATACTATAAATTTACCTACATCAAATTTTCCAATGAAAGCAAATTTAAAAATAAAAGAAAAAAAAATATTAAAAAAATGAAAAAAAATTAAAATATATGATTTAATAAAAATATATAAAAATAAAAATAAAATTTTTAATATACATGATGGACCTCCATATGCAAATGGTAAATTACATTTAGGTCATGCTCTAAATAAAATAATTAAAGATATAATTTTAAAATATAAATTATTAATGAATTATAATATTAATTATGTACCAGGATGGGATTGTCATGGATTACCAATAGAATTAAAAATACAAAAAAATAATGATAAAAAAATTAGTTGCAATAAAAAAATAAAACAATTTAAAAAAAAATGTTATTTATATGTTAAAAAACAAATTAATATACAAAAAAAAGAATTTATAAGATTAGGTATAATAGCAGATTGAAATAATTATTATAAAACAATGGATTATAATATAATTTCTAATACAATTAAAATATTAAGAAAATTTTTAAAATTTAAATATTTAAAAAGAAAAAAAAAACCAATTAATTGATGTATAAATTGCAAATCATCATTATCAGAATTAGAGATAATATATAAAAAAAAAAAATCAAAAACAATATATTTTACATTTAATTTATATAATAAAAATAAATTTTTAATTAATTTAAATATTAAAAATTATAAAATATATAAAAAAATTAAATTAATTGCTTGAACTACTACTCCATGAACAATACCTTCAAATTCTGCTATATCTATTAATCCTAATTATAAATATTCATTAATAGATATAAATAATAATATTTATATAATAATTAATAATAAAACAAAAAATTTTTGTGAAAAATTAAATATTAAAAAAAATGAATTAAAACAAATAAAAGGTAAATTATTAAGTAAATATTATACATATAATCCTATATCAAAAAATAAAATACCTATACTAAAAAATAAATATATAAATTCTAAATTAGGAACTGGAATAGTACATTTATCTCCATCACATGGAGAAGAAGATTATAATATATGCGAAAAATATAATATTAAAAATAAAAATATAATAAATAAACATGGAAAATTCATTAAATATAAATATTTAAAAAAAATAGAAAATTGTTCAATAAAAAAAGGACAAAAATTAATAATAAAATATTTACACAAACATAATAAAATAATTATTATAAAAAATATAAAACATAAATTTCCATTTTGTTGAAGACATAAAACACCTATTATAATAAGATCAAGTTATCAATGATTTATAAAATTAAATAATAATAAAATAAAAAATAAATTATTACATTCAATTAAAAAAATTAAATGAATACCTTCATGAGGTTATAAAAAAATAAAAAAAATGATTATTAATAGGCCTGATTGATGTATATCTAGACAACGTTATTGAGGAACACCAATAACAATATTTATAAACAAAAAAACAAATAAAATACATCCTAAAACATATAAATTAATGAAATATATATCTAAAAAAATTAAAATATATGGTCCTAATTATTGATTAGATATAAATACTAAAAAAATTCTAAAAAAAGAATATAAAAATTATAAAAAAGTTAAAGATGTATTAGATGTTTGATTTGATTCAGGTTCAACTATATTTACAACAATAAATAAAAATTTAATAAATAAAAAAATAAATATAATTATAGAAGGTTTAGATCAATATAGAGGATGATTTATGTCATCTATAATAATTAATACTTTAATATATAAAAATATTTTATATAAAAAAATATTAAGTCATGGATTTATAATAGATAAATATGGAAATAAAATGTCTAAATCAAAAAAAAATTATATAAATATAAAAAATTTAATTAATAAATATGGAGCTGATATAATAAGATTATGAATATCATCTACTAAATTTTTTAAAGATATAAATATATCTAATGAAATTATTTCTAGAACTATAGATTTATATAGAAAAATAAGAAATACATTTAAATTTTTAATATCTAATTTAAATGAATATAATATTAAAAATAATTTTATTAATTATAATAAAATGATTTTAATAGATAAATGAATAATTAATAAAGCAAAAAAATATCAAAATAAAATTATAAATTTATATAGTAAATTTAAATTTTATAAAATAATTAAACTTATAATATATTTTTGTAATTATTATTTAAGTTCAATATATTTTGATATTATAAAAGATAGAAAATATATAATTAAAAAAAATACTTTACCTGTAAATAGCGCTCAAACTACATTTTTAATACTTTTAGAAATATTAAATAAATGAATTGCACCAATATTAACATTTACATCTGAAGAAATATTCAAATATATACCTAGAAAAAAAAAGAAATCTATATATTTAGAAACTTTTTTTAATAAATTTTCAAATAAAAAAAATAATAATATTATAGAAAATAAAATATGAAATAAATTAATATTAATTAAAAAAAAATTTAATAAAATAATAGAAAATATGAAAAATAAAAAATTAATAAACTCTTCTTTAGATACATATATAATAATATATTTAAATAATAAATTTTTTGAAAAAATTAAAATATTAAAATATGAATTAAAATATTTTTTTATTACATCAAAATTAAAAATTAAAATATATAAAAATAAAAATAAATTTGATTTCAAAATTAAATGTAAAAAAAATAATGGAAAAAAATGTTTAAGATGTTGAAATTTTAGTAAAATATTAATAAAAAATATAAATATATGTAAAAGATGTTTTTTAAATGTATATAAAAATGGAGAAATAAGAAAATTCATATAAAATATAAAATATAATATATTTTAAATTTATTAATTTATAATATATATATATTAATTTTTAAATATTTAACAATTATTTAAATAATATTAATATATAAAATAATAATAATAATATTTTAAATAAAATAAATTATATTTAAAAAAATATTAAATTAATAAAATTTAATTAAAATTTATTTAAATAATATATATCATAATAATTATATAAATATAATAAATATATTATAAAATAATATAAAATATATAAATATATAATATTAAATATAAAAAATTAAATTTAATTATAAATCAAATTAAAAATTTTTATTAATTTAACTTAATACATATATAATATAAATTAAATAAATTATTATAATTAATTAATTTTTTTAAAATATATTTTATTTAATAAATTATATATTCTATAAAATATTAAATAATAAATCATAAAATATAATTAAATAAAATTTAAATATTATATATAAATAAAATTTTATAAAATTATTATATTAATTTTAATAATAAATAAATATTTTATTAAAATTATAATAAATAAAATATATATTATAAATATTTATAATTAATTAATAAATTATTAATTATAATATCAAAATTAATATTAAAAATAATATTAATTTTTAATAAATATAATCTTATAATTAAATAATTTTAATATTTAAATAAAATTTATTTTAAATAATAAAAATAATTTATGAAATATTTAAAAAAAAAATTAGGTCAAATATTTTTAAAAAATAATAAAATTATTAAAAAAATTATAAACTTTATAAAACCTAAAAAAAAAGAAAAATTTTTAGAAATAGGATGTGGAACAGGTCAATTAACAAAGGAAATAATAAAATATAATAATAATATAATATCAACAGAAATAGATATAAATCTAATAAAAAAAATTAGTAAAAATATAATAAAAAAAATTAAAATATTAAATATAAATATATTATATTTAAATTTTAAAAAAATTTATAAAAAAAAAAAAATAAGAATATTTGGTAATATACCATATTATATATCAAGAAAATTAATAATAAAATTTATAAAAAA
This sequence comes from Candidatus Stammera capleta, assembly GCA_036689505.1. Taxonomy (GTDB): domain Bacteria; phylum Pseudomonadota; class Gammaproteobacteria; order Enterobacterales; family Enterobacteriaceae; genus Stammera; species Stammera capleta_AN. The sequence goes on along the minus strand of CP144843.1, from coordinate 62,970 downwards.
TAGAAAATATATAAAAAATATTATTATATTAGTACAAAGAGAATTTGCAAAATGTTTAATATCAAAAAAAAACAAAAAAAAATATTGTAAAATAAGCATTTTAGCACAAACATTTTTTAATATAAAAATATTATTTAAAATAAAAAAAAATAATTTTTTTCCAATACCTAAAGTAGATTCAATATTAATTAAATTAATACCTAAAAAAAATAATAAAATAAAATTTAATATAATTAACCATATATTAAATAATTGTTTCATAAAAAAGAATAGAAAATTATATAATAATATAAAAAATTTATTTAATATAAAAAAATTAAAATATCTAAATATTATAAATATAAACAAAAGAGTTAAAAAAATATCAGTTAAAGAATTTAATAAATTAACACATATATATAAATATATTAAAAAATAAATATTAAAATATAAATATAAATTATATAATATATATTTTATATATATAAAATATAATTTTAAATAAACTTATTAATATTAAATATAAATAAAATTTAATTAATTTAAAAAATATATATATAAAATAATATATTTAAAACTTAAGACTTAAAAATATTAATAATAAAATAATATAATAAATTTAAAATAATAATAATATAAAATAAAAATATAATTAATTTAAATTATTAATTAACTTAGATAAATTTGATTTATATCTAGAAATTTTATTTATATGTATAAATCCTTTACAACTAAATCTATCTAAAATAGATTGTAAAATACGATATATTTTTATAGATTTTAATTTATTTTTTTTACTAATATAAACTTTTATTTTTTTAATATAAGTTTTAATAATTGATTTTTTTATTTTATTTATTTTATTTCTATTCTTATTAGTTATTATTCTCTTTTTAGCTGATTTTTTATTAACCATTATATATTTATCCTTATATTAAATAATTAATTCTATTATTTATTAAATTTTTTAAATATTTTTATTAAATTAAATGTTGAATTATCTAAGAAAAATTTATTATTTTTATTTTTGATAATATTTAAATTATTTTTTTTAATTAAAGGATATATTAAATTAGATACTTTTTTACCTAATTCTACTCCATATTGATCAAAACTGCAAATATTCCATATTATACCTTGTACAAATACTTTATATTCATATAAAGCTATTAAGCAACCTAAATTATATGGATTTACTTTTTTAATTAAAAAAACATTATTAGGTCTATTACCAAAAAATCTATTAAACGAATTTTTATTATTATTAAATTTATCAATTTTAAATAATATTTTATCCCCAAACGCTAAAGACTGAGATTGAGATATTAAATTTGATATTAACTTATAATAAGAATTATAAATATTATTATTATAAGAACAATCTATAATAAAATCACATGGTACAATACATGTGCCTTGATGTAATAATTGAAAAAATGAATGTTGACAAACAGTACCAAGTCCTCCTCATATTATTGGAGAAGTATTATAATTATTTATTATATCACCATTATGATCAATATTTTTTCCATTAGATTCCATAAATAATTGTTGTAAATATAATGGTAATAAAGACAATTTTTCATTATAAACTAATATTAACTCACTATTAAATTTAAAAAAATTATTATATCATATACTTATTATTGCTAATAATATAGGAACATTATTATTAAAATCATTAAAAAAAAAATGTTTATCAATATAATTAGCACCTAATAATAATTTTTTAAAATTATTAAATCCTATACATATAGATATAGATAAACCAAAAGCAGAACAAAAAGAATATCTACCACCTACTCAATCTGAAACAATAAAAATATTATTATAATTTATACCATATTTTTTAGCTTTTAAAAAATTACTAGTTACTAAAATAAAATGATTATTTAAAGATAAATTATTATTATTATAATAATCTAAAATTCATTTACGAGATATATTAAAGTTTAATATAGTTTCTTGAGTAGTAAAAGTTTTAGAACATATTATAAATAAAGTATTTTCAGGTGAAATTTTATTTAAAATATTATAAATATCTTCAACATCAATATTAGAAACAAAGAAAATATTTATATTTTTTTTTTTATATAAATTTAATGATTTAATTATCATTCTAACACCTAAATCTGATCCTCCTATTCCTATATTAACAATATTAATTATTTTTTTTTTATTAAAACTTAATCATTTACCATTTAAAATTTTTTTAGTAAATGATTTAATTTTATATAAATTATTATCTATATTATTCTTCTCATTTAATAAATCTATACAATTAATATATTTATTTTTAATAAAATAATTATCTATGTCTCTTAATAAAAAATTTGTAACAAATTTATTTTCTGTAAAATTTAATTTATTACCTTTCAAAATTGACATTAAATAATAATTAAAATTAATTTCTTTTAATAATTTTAAAAATAATTTAATAGTTTTATTATTTAAAATATTTTTGGAAAAATCTATTAAAATATTTTTATTTAACAAATAAGAAAATTTTTCAAATCTATTAATATCTTTATTAAAAAAATCTATAATATTTAAATTTTTAATTTTATTAAAATGAACTAATAATTTTTTTCAACTATTAGTTTTAGTAGGATTTATATATAACATAAATTTTAATATTTTATAATTTTATAATATATAATAAAATTATTTATAAATAAAAATTAAATAATTTTAATAATTAAATATTTAAAATTAATAATAATTAATTAATAATTTAAATTATAAAATAATATAAATAAAATATAAACAAAATTATTATAATAATATGAAAAAAATAAATATTATAAAAATATATAAAGTAATAATATCTTTATCTGGAGGAGTAGATTCTTCAGTATGTATATGAATATTAAAACAACTAGGATATAAAATAAAATGTGTATTTATTAAATGTTGAGAATCTAATAAATGTGAAATTAAAAAAGATATTAAAGATTGTGAAAAAGTATGTAAAATATTTAATGTAAAATTAATAAAAATTAATTTATCATATGAATACTGAAATAAAGTATTTAAAATATTTTTAAAAGAATTAAAAAAATCTAAAACACCAAATCCTGATGTTTTATGTAATAAAGAAATTAAATTTAAATTATTTATTAATTTTTCAATAAATATATTAAAATCAGATTTTATATCTACAGGACATTATGTAAAAATAAAAAAAAAAAAAAATAAATATATTCTTTTAAAAGGAGAAGATAAAAATAAAGATCAAAGTTATTTTTTATATAATATTACACAAAAACAACTTAGTAAATGTATATTTCCTTTAGGAAATTATAAAAAAATAAATGTTAGAAAAATAGCAATAAATCTTAATTTACCTAACGCTAATAAAAAAGATTCTACTGGAATATGTTTTATAGGAAAAAAAAAATATAAAATATTTATCAAAAAATATATAAAAAAGAATATAGGAAATATAATTAAAATAGAAAATAATAAAATTGTAGGAAAACATAAAGGGTTATTTTTATATACTATAGGTCAAAGAAAAAATATTAATCTAAAAATTAAATATAATGTTCCATTGTATGTATTAAAAAAAAATAAAAAAAAAAATGAATTAATAATATGTGAAAAAAATAATAAAAAATTATATAATAAAATATTTTTTTTAAAAAAAATATATTTTATACATATAAAAAATAAAAATAAAAAAATAAAATGTGAAGTAAAAACTAGATATCAACAAAAATTAATTAAATGTAAAATAATTTTTAAAAAAAAATTTAAAATAAAAATAATACTTAAAAAATCATTATTTGCAATTACTCCAGGACAATCTGCAGTATTTTATAAAAAAAATATTTGTTTAGGAGGAGGAATAATATATAAAGTAAAAAATTAATAATTATATTTTTGAAATATTATATAAATATGAAAAATCCATAAATTTTAAAAATAATAAATAAATATTTTTTAATATTAATAACCTATAATTTTTTAATAAATTATTATTATTATGAACTTTATTATTATTTAAAAAATTATTAATTTTAATACTAAAATCATAATAAGTTTTAAATAAAAAATAATAATTTTTTATAGTAATAAATTTATTAACTTGATTAAAAAAAAATTTATAACTAATATAAAAAAATATATCTTGTTTATATTCTAAATTTAATAAACTAATATTATTTACAAATAAATCATTATTTCTAATAATATTTTTTAATCTCTTATTTATTAATAAAATATATTTAAATTCATCATTCATATTTTTATTATAAAATAATATAAAATCCATTCTATTTTTTATTTCTAAAATATTAAATAATTTAATATTAATAAAACAATTTATTAATAATTTTTTATAACCTAATTTTAAAAAATATATTATACAACGTTTTAATATAAAATTAGTTATAAAAATATAGTTTTTAATATTTTTACTTAAAATATTTAAATTTATATATAAATTATATATATATTTAATTAATTTAAATAAATTTATATTAATTTTTTTAAATAAAATAATTTTTATTATACATAAAGATAATCTTCTTAATTCATAAGGATCATTACTTTTATTTATATAATAAAAATTTTTTAAAGTAGATATACCTACTAAAGTATCTAATTTATCACATAAAGATAATATATAGCTATATATATTACTAGGTACCTTATCAATAAAATTTTTAGGATAATAATGTTCTTTAATAATTAAGGATATAAAACTATCTTCTTTATCTAATAAAGAATAATACATACCTATAAATCCTTTTAATTCATTAAATTCTTTATATAATGAAGTAGATAAATCACATTTACATAAAATTATAGAATGATAAAATTTATTTATATTTAAATTTAAATTTAATTTTTTATTAATATATTTTATTAAATATAATAATCTAGTTACTTTATTTAAATAATTACCAAGATTTTCATAAAATATTATATTTTTAAGATTAATTAAAAAACTAATTAATGGTTTTTTTCTATCATTAATTAATAAGTATACAGCATCATTTAATTTAGATTCGATAACATTATTATAAGATAATAATATTTCTTTATAAGAATCTAATTTATTATCTAATATAACTATATATTTATTAGTTAAACTTTTATTTTTATCTAAAGTAAATAAACAATTTTGATTTTTTAAAATTAAATAAATTACTTTATAAGGTAAACATAAAAATTTATTATTAAATTTTGATAATTTTACAACAGGATATTCAGATAAATTAATTAATTTATAAAAAAATAATTTATTATACTTAATAGATAAATTATTTTTAAATAAAATTTTATTAATTTTTTTATTAATAATAAATTTTCTTTCATAAAAATCAACAATTACATTACCATATTTTTTAAGTAATTTTACATAATCTATTGAATTATATAAATATATATCATTATTATTATTAATAAATTTATGACCTTTACTTATATTATTAGAATAAATATTAAATATTTTTACTTTTATAACTTTTTTATTAAACATTATAATTATATTATTAATAGGTCTAATAAAAGAAAAATTATTTTTACCCCATCTCATAAAATTATTATTTTTTTGTAATTTACATAAAATTATAAATAAAAATTTTTTAATAAAAAAATTAATACTTTTTTGTTTAATTATTTTATTATAATAAAATATTCTTATATTATTAATATCTTTATATTTTATAATATTTAAATTAATATTTTTATGTTTACATCATAATAAAACATTATTCTTATATAAATTATTATAATATTTATTTAATTTAATTTTAGGACCATAAATTTTTATTTTATTAAATTTTAAATTTTGATAATAACTTATATTATAAATTAGAAGAGAAATTCTTCTTAAACTAAAATAATAATTTATTTTTAAATAATTAAAATTATTTAATAATAAAAATTTTGAAATATATTTAACAAAATCTTTTGCAATACTATTTAAATTATCTATAGGTAATTCTTCAGTACATATTTCAATTAATAAATTTCCTATTTTATTTTTCATATAAATATTTATTTAAAAAATTATAATATTAATATAAATTTATTTTATTTTTTATTTTTAAAATAGCAATTTTACAAAATAAATTCCTAATTTTTATAATATATTTTTTTCTTTCAAAAGTAGAAAAATAATCTTTAGAATCTAAAATATTAAATATATTAACAACTTTTAATGCATATTCATATGAAATTATTAATAATGGTTTTTTAATATTTAATAATCTTAAAGATTCAATTCTAAAATTTTTCATACAATTAACTAAAAAATCTATATTTGAATTATGAAAATTATAAAAAGATCTATTAAATTCACTATTTTTTATAATATCCTTATATTTGATTATTTTATTATTATTTTTACTTCAAATTAAATTATAAATAATATTAGTTTTTTGTAAATATAAAGATAATCTTTCTAAACCATATGTTATTTCTACTATAACAGGAATACAATTTATATTAGCCATTTGTTGAAAATATGTAAATTGTGTAATTTCTATACCATTTAATCATATTTCTCAGCCATAACCATAAGCACCTAAAGTAGGATTTTCTCAATTATCTTCTATAAATTTTAATTCACATTTTTTAAAATTTATACCTAAATATTTTAAAGAATTAATATATAAATCTTGTATATTAATTATAGAAGGTTTTAAAATAACTTGAAATTGATAATATTGAGATAATTTATTAGATATAATATTACCAAATTTACCATCTGTTGGTCTTCTACATAATTGTACATATGAATAAAAAATATTATTTTTTTCTATTGAACTAAAAAATGTTATAGGATGAAAAGTAGCTGCACCTACTTCAATATCAATTGGTTGAATAGCACAACATCCTAATTTATTTCAATATTTAAATAATTTAAAAATTAATTTTTCAAAAGTTATCATTATATAATATTAATATTATAAAAATTTTTATTTTAAAAAAATAAATAAAATTTACATAAATAAAATTAAATATGTTTTAAATTAAAATATTATTTATTCTAAACTTTTATTTAAAATTTCTACATATGCCATTGGTGAACAATCACCTTTCCTAAATCCACATTTTAAAATTCTTAAATAACCTCCTTTATAATTTTTAAATCTTGGAGCTAAATTAAAAAATAATTTATTAACTATATTTTTATCACCTATTTTAGAAATTAATAATCTTCTATTAAATAAATTATTTTTTTTAGATAAATTCAATAAAGGCTCAAATATTCTTCTTAATTCTTTAGCTTTAAATAAAGTAGTTTTAATTATTTCAAAATTTATTAATGAAATAACCATATTTTTAAACATAGATTTTCTATGACTACTATTACGATTAAATTTACGACCAATTTTTTTATGACGCATAATATTTTTATTTTATAAATTATTTATTTTGTTTTTTTTTTTAGGAGGTCAATTTTTTAATTTCATGCCTAATTTTAAATTTTTTAAAGATAAAATATTTTTAATTTCAGTTAAAGATTTTTTTCCTAAATTAGGAGTTTTTAATAGATCAAATTCTGTTTTTTGTACTAAATCACCAATATAATTAATATTTTCTGTTTTTAAACAATTAGCAGATCTTACTGTGAGTTCTAAATCATCAACAGATGATAATAATATAGGATTAAATTTAACTTTTTTTTTCTTTTTTTTATTTGAATAATTATCTTTTAATTCAATAAAAGTTTTTAATTGATTATATAATATAGTAGAAGCTTTTCTTATAGCTAATTCAGGTTCTAAAGTACCATTAGTTTTTATATTAAATATTAATCTATCTAAATCATTTCTATCTTTAAATCTAGTTGATTCTACAATATAAGAAATATATTCAATAGGAGAAAAAAATGAATCTAAGAATAATCTACTAATTAAATTATCTTTATTTTTAAAACTTTTTTTTTTATCATAAGCAGATATAAACCCTATTCCTAATTCAATTTTAATTTTCATATTAATAGAAGAATTTTTATCTGTTAAATGACATATTATATGATTTTTATTATATATAAAAATATCTTTATCACATATAATATCAGATGCTAATACATTACATATACCTTTTTTTTTTATATAAACATAAACATATTTATAATCTCCATTTATTCTTAAACATAAACCTCTTAAATTTAAAAGAACTTCACTAATATCTTCTAACAAACCATCTTTAATACTATATTCATGTAATACACCATCAATTTCAACTTCAGTAATACAGTATCCTGGCATAGAAGATAATAATATTCTTCTTAAAGAATTACCTATAGTATGACCAAAACCTCTTTCTAAAGGTTCTAAAATTATTTTAGAATAATTTGAAGATATTTTCTTAATATCTATTATTTTAGGTTTTAAAAATTTATAAGGAAATTCAAACATATTTATACAAATAAAACAAAATTAATATTATTTAGAATAAAACTCTAAAATTAAATGTTCTTTAATATCAAATAATATCATAGAACGTTTAGGAATAAATTTAAAAATTCCTTCCATTTTTTCAAAATTTATATCTAATCAAACAGGTTTATTTTTTTTATTATATATATCTAAAGAATACTTAATTCTAATTTGATTTTTACATTTAGAACATACTTTAATTATATCATTAGGTTTGACTAAATAAGAAGGTATATTTACTATTTTATCATTTACTAATATAGATTTATGATTAACTAACTGTCTTGCTTCAGCTCTTGTAACTGAAAACCCCATTCTATATACTACATTATCTAATCTTCTTTCTAATAATTTTAATAAATATTTACCTGTATCACCTTTATGTTTTATAGATTTATAATAATAATTAATAAATTGTTTTTCTAATATACCATATATTCTTTTTAATTTTTGTTTTTCTCTTAATTGTATTCCATAATCTGATATTCTACCTTTTTTATAAAAATGTTGTCCAGGAAAACGATCTATTTTACATTTAGTATCAATATTTCTAATATTAGACTTTAAAAATAAATCTGTACATTCTCTTCTACTTAATTTTAATTTAGGACCTATATATTTTGACATATTTATATATATAAAAAATAAACAATTTATACTCTTCTTTTTTTTGGAGGACGACAACCATTATGTGGTATAGGAGTAATATCACTTATATTAGTAATATTAAAACCTGCTAAATTTAAAGCTCTTATACTAGAATCCCTTCCAGGACCAGGACCACTAATTTTAATTTCTAAATTTTTAATTCCATAATTTTTAATTATCTCAGAACATCTTTCTACTGCTATTTGAGCAGCAAAAGGAGTAGATTTTCTAGATCCTTTAAAACCACAACTACCAGCAGTAGTTCAACCTAATACATTACCCTGTAAATCAGTTATACTTACTATAGTATTATTAAATGAAGCATATATATATACTATACCATTTAAAAACTTTTTATTAAATTTTTTAAACTTTTTTCTATCTTTAAATTTTTTAATCATAAAATACCTAATTAATAATATTATTTAATATATTTACGATTCTTTTTACAAGTTTTAGAATTATTTTTAGTTCTTTGACCTCTTACAGGCAAACCTTTTTTATGACGTATACCTTTATAACAATTAATATCTATCAAACGTTTAATATTTAACATAATTTCTCTTCTTAAATCACCTTCTACTAAATAATTAGAAACATTTTTTCGTATCAAATCTAATTCAATATTATTTAAATCTTTAACATATTTATAATAACTAATATTTAAATTACTACAAATTTTTTTAGAAATAGATTTACCTATTCCATAAATATATGTTAATGATATCATAATATGTTTATTATCAGGTATATTAATACCAGCTATTCTTACCATTTTAATAACCTTATATATAAAAAATTTTAGTTAATTAATTTTTAAAAATTAACCTTGACGCTGTTTATGTTTAGGATCCATTTTACATATAACTCTAATAATTCTATTTCTTTTTACTATTTTACAATGACAACAAATTTTTTTAACAGAAGCTCTAACTTTCATATAATAATACTCTAAAAATAATTTTTATTTAAAATTGATAAATATTTACTAGATATTAATAATGTTTGTATCTGTAATATTAAATCTATTATAACAACTACCATTATTAATAATGAAGCACCACTTATAGAAAATGATAATTTTATTATTTCATTTATAAAATCTGGTATTAAACAAATTATACATATATAAATAGAATTAAATAAAGTTAACTTTAAAACAATATTTTTAATTATATTTGATGTAAATAAACCAGGTCTAGTATTAGGAATATAAGCGCCTGTTCTCTTTAAATTATCAGAAATTTCAACAGGATTAAATACTAATAAAGTATAAAAAAAACAAAAAAATATAATTAATAAAATATATATTAATAAATATAAAAATTGTTTAGGATAAAATAATTTAACTAAAAAAAATCATTTATTAAAAAATAAATTATTATTTAATCATATAAAAAATCATGAAGGTATAATCATAACACTAGAAGTAAATATAGAAGGCATTATACCAGCAGAATTTATTTTCAATGGTAAATATGTATCATTAGGATTTATAAAAGAATATTTATTTTTTTGATAATTTTTAATAGCATATTGTATTAAAATTTTTCTTTGAGCAGTCTCAACTAAAACTATAAAATATACTATAAAAAATAAAAAAATAGATATAAATAACAATTTTAATAAATATAAAATATTAAAATTAAATGACTTTAAAAAACTTAATATAGAATTAGGAAAATTAGAAACAATACTAATAAATATTATAATTGAAACTCCATTTCCTAAACCTTTCTCAGTAATTTGATCTGATAATCAAACTAAAAACATAGTACTAGTTACTAAACTACATATTGAAGTAATAAAAAAAACAGATTTATTAACAATAATTTTATTATATAAAATATTATATTTTAAAATAAAAAAAGATAATAATGTCGATTGTATAACTGACAAAAATAATGTTAAATATTTAATATAATTATTAATTTTAATTTTTCCATAAATACCATCTTTCTTTAAATTAATAAAATATGGAATAATAACAGTCAATAATTGAATTATTATTGAAGAAGATATATAAGGCATTATACCTAATATAAAAATTGAAATATATAATAAAGAACCACTAGAAAATAACTTAAAAAAATCTATAAAAGTATTATTATATTTAATTAAAATATTATTAAAATTAAATAATTTTACGCCTGGAATTGGTATAAAATGACCAATTCTTAAAACTAATATACTAAATAAAAAATAATATATTCTATTTTTTAATTCTTTTAAATTATTATATTTATCACTAAAAAGTATTTTATTAATATTCATATTTTTTTTTAATTAAATTTTTTTAATATATAAACTATTGATTAAATATTTAATTTTTTTCTAACTCCTTTAGAAATTTTAATATTATTATCAATAATAAATATATTTTTATTATTAAAATTACCATTTAATATAATTTTTACACTATTTACATAGTATGGTATTATTCTTTTTTTTTTTAATAATTTTATACTTAATTTAGTATTATTTTTAAATATATTTAAATTACATAAACGTAATTCAAAATTATCTTTTTTTTTTACTTTTTTATTAAAACCAAATTTTGGAATACGACGATAAAATGGTGTTTGACCTCCTTCAAATCCTCTCCTAATTTTACAACCAGATCTAGATTTTTGTCCTTTATGACCTCTACCACATGTTTTACCTAATCCAGTACCTGATCCTCTACCTTTTCTAACAAATTTAAATTTAGATTTTTTATTATATTTTAATTTATTTATTAATAACATTTTAATTTACAAAAATTTTTATCTTTATAAATAATATAATATATTTAAATATAAAATTACAATAATTTAATAATATTTTATATATAAATTATATTATTTTATGATTATATTAATTAATTATTTCTTTTAAAAATTTACCTCTTTTTAATGCAATATATAAAGGAGATTGCATATTATATAAAGTCAATATTGTAGCTTTTATAACATTTATAGGGTTAGTAGATCCATAACATTTAGATAAAATATTTTTAATACCAGCAGCCTCAAAAACAGATTTCATTGATTTACCTGCTATTATACCTGTTCCTTCACATGCAGGTTTAATAAAAACTTTAGTTTTTACATATGATCCATATATAGCATATCTTATAGTTTTTTTTTTATTTAATAATATATTAATCATATTTTTTTTAGATTTATTTATAGACTTTTGAATAGCTAAAGGAACTTCTTTAGATTTACCATATCCATAACCTACTTTACCATTTCTATCACCAACTACAGTAAGAGCAGAAAAAGAAAATATTCTACCACCTTTAACTGTTTTAGATATTCTATTAACACATATTAACTTTTCATAAAATTCATTATTATTATTCATATAATTAAATTACCTAAAATATTTTATTAAAACAATAAACCATTTTTACGAGCACTATCAGCTAAAGCTTTAATTCTACCATGATATTTAAAACCAGATTTATCAAAAACAACATTAAATATTTTTTTTTTTAAACATTTATAAGCAATATCCTTACCAATTAATTTAGCTATTTTAATATTATTAATTTTTAAATTTTTAAATAATTTTTCTAATGTAGAAGAAGTTAAAACAGCAAATGATTTATTTTCATTAAAATAAATAATTTGTGCATAAATATGTTTAGAAGTCTTATAAACTACTAAACGATATTTATTAGTATTTTTTATTTTAGAACGAAATTTTCTACATCTACGTAAACGCATAATTTTTTTATTTATCATATATATATATAAAATTACATTAAATTATTTAGTTTTCTTTTTATATTCTTTTATACGAACTAATTCATTTAAATAACGAATACCTTTACCTTTTCTATAACTTTCTGGAGGCCTATAAGACCTTATTCTTGCGGCCACTTGACCTACAAGTTGTTTATCATAACCTTTTATAATAATTTCATTATTAGAAGGACAAATTATACATATACCTTTAGGTATTTTATAATTTATAATATGAGAATATCCAATATTTAAATTTAAAATATCATTTAATATATAAGCTTTATATCCTATACCTATTAAAATTAATTTTTTTTCAAAATGTTTATTTAAACCAATAATATTATTATTAATTATTGATCTATAAGTTCCTAATATATCAGTTTTATTAATTTTTTTTTTAAATTTTAAATAAATTAACCTTTTTTTCTTATCAAATATTATATCTATATAATTAGGTATTTTATTTTTAATATAATAATTATCTTTTATACAATAAATATAATTATTTTTAAATTTTATAATTATATCTTTTAATACTATAATTGGTTTTTTAGCTATACGAGACATATTAATCCTAAAAAATATAACAAATTATTTCACCACCAACTTTTAATTTATAAGCTTGTTTATTAGTTAATATACCTAAAGAAGTAGAAATTATTAAAATTCCTAAACCAGAATAAATAACAGGTAAATTATTATAATTTTTATAAATTCTTAAACTAGGTTTACTAACTCTTTTAATTATATTTATAACAGGTTTATTTAAAAAATATTTTAAATAAACTAAAATTTTTTTAATATTATTATCAGAAAATAAACTATAATTTTTTATATATCCTTCTTTAAATAATATTTTTATAATTGACTCTTTAATTTTAGAATAATAAAAACTAACACTAGATTTTTTAGATAACTGACCATTTCTTATAATAGTTAACATATTTCCTATAGGATCTTGTAAACTCATAAATTACCTTTAATTTATATTTTAAATAATTACCAACTTGATTTCTTTAAACCAGGAATATAACCTTTAAAAGCAAATTCTCTAAATTTTATTCTACTTAAACCAAACTTTCTTAAATAACCATGTGATCTACCTGTTAAAATACATCTATTATTACTACGTATATAACTAGAATTTTTAGGTAATAATTGTAATTTAACAATAGCTTTTCATCTATTTATATTACTAGTTTTATTACTAGAAATAATTTTTTTTAAATTTAATCTTTTTTTAAAATATTTATTAATTAACAATCTTCTTTTTTTTTCACGAATTATAATAGATTTTTTAGTCATAATATACTCAACTATTTCTTAAAAGGAAATAAAAATTTATTAAATAAATAAAATGATTTATCAAATCCACAATTATTTAATACTATAGATATATTCATACCATGAATATGCTTTACTTCTTCATAATTTATTTCAGGAAATATTGTATGTTCTTTAATACCAATATTTAAATTTCCATTTATATCAATAGAACTTTTAGAAAATCCTCTAAAATCTCTTATTCTAGGTATAACAATAAAAATCAATTTATCTAAAAAATTTCACATATTTTTTTTTCTTAGAGTAACTTTACATCCTATAGGTATATTGTTTCTTATTTTAAAATTAGATATAGATTTTTTAGATTTAGTTATAATAGCTTTTTGACAAGATATTAATTTAATATTATTTAAAATAATTAAAAAATTTTTTTTATCAAAGTTATTAAAATTTAAACCTACATTAATAACTATTTTAATTAATTTCGGAACTTGCATTATAGATTTATAATTAAATTTTTTTATAATTTTTTCAATAATAACTTTTTTATATAAAGAATATAATTTACTCATAATTTTATTAAAATTTTAAATTATTAAATTTCAAATAACGAACTTTTTTATTATTATCAAATGTAAAACCAATTTTAGATATTTTATTATATTTATTACAAAAATGACTTATATTAGAAATATCTATACAAGCTTCTTTTTTTATTATTCCACCTAATATATTATTAGATGGAATAGATTTCTGATGTTTATAAAAAATATTTAATCCATCTATTATAACTTTATTATTTTTATTAAAAATTTTTTTAATTATACCTATTTTACCTTTATCTTTTCCTGAAATTATAATAACTTTATCGTTTACTCTAAATTTATTTGCCATATCATTTACCTAATAATTATATTATATTACTTCCGGCGCTAAAGATATAATTTTCATAAATTTTTCACTACGTAACTCTCTAGTTACTACACCAAATACTCTAGTACCTAAAGGGGTATAATTAGCATTTAATATAACACAAGCATTATTATCAAATCTAATCCATGAACCATCTAATCTACGAATACCATATTTAGTTCTAACTACTACAGCTGTTAAAACTTCACCTTTTTTAACTTTACTATTAGATATTATTTCTTTAACAGCTATTTTAATTAAATCACCTATTTTAGCATAACGTTTTCTAGAACCACCTAAAACTTTTATACACATTACTAATTTAGCACCTGTATTATCAGCAACTAATAATAAAGACCTTTCTTGTATCATAATATTTTATATATTCTTTTTAATAATTTTTTTTAAAATTCAAAATTTAGTTTTTGAAATAGGTCTACATTGTTCTATTTCTACATAATCATTTATATTACATAAATTATTATTATCATGAACATAAATATTACTTTTTTTTTTAATAAATTTTTTATAAATTTTATGTTTAACAATATTAATAATTAATACTTTTATAGTTTTAAACATTTTTTTTTTTATTACTATACCTTTTAATGTCTTTTTCATTATTTTTAATACTTAAAATATTTTTAATTTTAGAAATCTTTTTTTTACATAATTTAATTAAATTATTATTTTTAAAATTATTTAAAAAAAAATTATATCTTAAATTAAATAATTTTTTATAAAGATTACTTAATTCTAATTTTAAATCATTATTTTTCATATTATTTAAATTATTTAATATTTTCATAAAGATTCTTCTTTATGTACTATAACTGTTTTAACACACAATTTTGCTCCTGCTAATTTAAATACCTTTTTAACTAAATTTTCACTTATTCCATCTACTTCATATAAAATTTTACCAGGTTTAACAACTGATACTCAATATTCTACATTACCTTTTCCTTTACCCATACGAACTTCTAAAGGTTTTTTAGTTATTGGTTTATCAGGAAATATTCTTATTCACATTTTACCATTATTCTTTACAAATCTAGTAATTACTTTACGAGCAGATTCTATTTGTCGAGAAGTAATACTACCTCTAGTAATAGCTTTTAAACCAAATGTACCAAAATTTACTTTACTATCATAAGAAAAACCTTTATTTCTTCCTTTTTGATATTTTCTATATTTAGTCTTCTTAGGTTGTAACATATTTAATAAATTCCTATAAAATTAATTAAATTTTATTTTTATTTAATAATTTTTTGATATAACTAATATTTATTCTATTTATATTTTTTAAAAAATGATATTTATCTAAAATTTCACCTTTAAAAATTCAAACTTTTATACCTATTACACCATAATTAGTAAAAGCTTCTGAAAAACCATAATCTATATTTGCTCTTAAAGTATGTAAAGGTATTCTTCCTTCTTTATATCATTCTTTTCTAGCTATTTCTACTCCTGATAATCTTCCACTAACTTTTATTTTTATACCTTTAGCTCCTAAACGCATAGCATTAGAAATACATCTTTTTATAACTCTTCTAAACATTATTCTTCTTTCTAATTGTATTGCAATATTACGAGAAACTAAAAAAGCATCTAATTCAGGTTTTCTTATTTCAAATATATTAATTTGACATGGAACTTCTGTAATTAATTTAACTCTTTTTCTTAATTTATCTACATCTTCACCTTTTTTTCCTATTACTATACCCGGTCTAGCAGTATATATAGTAATTTTAATACTTCTAGCAGGTCTCTCAATAATTATTTTAGATACTAATGCTCTAAATAATTTTTTTTCTAAATATTTTCTAACTAAATAATCATTATATAATATATTAGAAAAATTTTTATTATTAGATATTCAAGAAGAATTTCAAGTTTTTATAATACCCAATCTTATAACATTAGGATTAACTTTTTGCCCCATTTTTTTACCTTAATTATTAATTGAATCTGAAACAAAAATTGTAATATGACTAGTACGTTTTAAAATATAATCTACTTTTCCTTTAGCTCTAGGAAAAATTCTTTTAATTAAAGAACCATTATCTACATAAATTTTAGATATTATTAAATTATCATAATTTAACTTAAAATTATTTATAGCATTATATATAGCAGAATTTAAAACTTTTTTAACTATAAAAGCAGCTTTTTTATTAACAAATTTTAATATATTTAAAGCAACATCAACTTTTTTATTTTTAATTAAATTAGTTACTAATCTTACTTTCATAGAAGAAGATCTAACATATTTTAATTTAGCATAAACTTCCATAAATATAAAACTCCAAAATTATTATTTATTCTTTTTTAATTTTTTTATTATTTATTAAATGACCTTTATAAGTTCTAGTTGGTGAAAATTCACCTAATTTATGTCCTACCATTTCTTCTGTAATATAAACAGGTATATGGTATCTACCATTATGAACAGATATAGTTAATCCTATCATATTAGGTAAAATAGTAGAACGTCTTGATCAAGTTTTAAAAGGTTTTTTATCATTATTATTTAATGCTTTTTTTACCTTATTGAATAAATGAATATCTATAAAAGGGCCTTTTTTAAAAGATCTAATCATATAAATTTAATAATCCTTATAATTTAAATTATTTTTTTAATCTAGATTTAATAATAAATTTAACAGTACGTTTATTATGTCTAGTTTTCTTTCCTTTACATTTAATACCAAAAGGAGTTACAGGATGTTTACCAAAATTACGTCCTTCTCCACCACCATGAGGATGATCTACAGGATTCATAGCTGTACCTCTTACAGTAGGTCTTATACCTAATCAACGAGAACAACCAGCTTTACCTAAAGTCTTTAACATATATTCAGAATTTCCTACTTCACCTATAGTAGCACGACAAAAAGAATGTATTTTTCTTAATTCACCTGATCTTAATCTTAAAACTGTATATTTATTTTCTCTTACTATTAATTGAGCATATGAACCTGCTGATCTTATTAATTGCCCGCCTTTCCCGATTTTAATTTCAACATTATGAACTAAAGTTCCTACAGGTATTTTAAATAAAGGTAAACAATTACCTATTTTTATCTTAACATTATCACCTGAAACAATTTTATCTCCTATATTTAAATTTTTAGGACATAAAATATATCTTTTATCACCATCTTTATAAAAAATTAATGCTATAAAAGATGATCTATTAGGATCATATTCTATTCTATTTACAACACCTTTAATATTATATTTATCTCGTTTAAAATCTATTAATCTATATTTTCTTTTATGACCTCCTCCTATATGTCTAACAGTAATTCTTCCATAATTATTTCTACCTCCAGTTTTTTTTATACCTTTTATTAAAGATTTAATTGGTTTACCTTTATATAAAAAATTAGAAACAACTTTTATTTTGTGTCTCCTACCAGGAGAAGTAGGTTTATATTTAATAACAGACATATATATATTAACTTCCAATAAAATTAAACATTATTAATTTTTAAATTATATTCTTTTTTTAAATAAATATAAGCTTTTTTTCAAGTTTTTATTATATTTTTTTTTCTTTTTTTATCCTTAACTACTTTTTTAACTATTAAAGTTCTAATTTTATTAATTTTTACATTATATACAATTTCTATAGCTTTTATTATTTTAAATTTGTTACAATGTTTATTAACTTTTCACGCTAAAATATTATTATTTTGAGAAATAAAAGATAACTTTTCTGTTAAATATCTTTTAATTAAAATATTATTAAAATTTAATGTTTTCATTTAATAACCTTTTTTCTATTATTTTTATAGAATTTAAATTTAAAATAATACTTTTGTAAATAACTAAATCTACAATATTTATATGAAAAACATCACATACTTTAAAATTATATAAATTACGAGAAGACAATAATAAATTGTTATCTAATTTATCTAAAATTAATAAACATTTATACATTTTAATAAAATTAAAATAATTTAAAAAATATTTAGTTTTAGGTTTATTTATAAATATATTATCTAATATATAAATGTTTTTATTATAATTTTTAAATAATTTTGATAAAATCATTTTAAATGCTAGTTTATATACTTTTTTATTAACTTTAATATTATATTTTTTAGGTTTAGAAGCAAAGCAAACACCTCCAGATCTTCAAATAGGACTTCTTATAGAACCAGATCTAGCTCTTCCAGTTCCTTTTTGTCTTCATGGTTTTTTATTAGAACCAGAAACCTCTGACTTAGATTTTTGACATGAATTACCTTTTCTTTTATTATTTTGACAAGATACTATTACTTGATGAACAAGAGAATTATTAAATTTAACATTAAAAACATTATTTGATAATAATATTTCTTTATTTGAATTAAATAATTTAATATACATTTTATTTTTTATTATTTTTAATAGTAGATTTAATATATAAAAAACTTTTATTATAACCAGGAACTGATCCTTTAATTAATAAAATTTTTTTATTTAAATCTAAATCTATTATTTTAAGATTTTGAATAGTAACTTTTTCATTACCTAAATGCCCTGACATTTTTTTACCTTTTAAAACTCTTCCAGGAGTTTGATTTTGGCCAATAGATCCAGGAACTCTATGAGATAAGGAATTACCATGAGAACTATCTTGAGATTTAAAATTCCATCTCTTAATAGTTCCTGCAAAACCTTTACCTTTACTATAACCTGTAATATCAACATTACTAATATCTTTAAATAATCTCAAATTCAACGATTGACCAACTTTTTTATGTAAATTTTTTATGTATGGTATACTTCATAAACCGCCTATACCAGGTTTTAAATTATTTTTAATAAAAAATTTTTTAATAGGTCTAATAACTTTTTTTTTATTAACTTTATCTAAAGTTATTTGAATTCTATTAACATTAGAATTTATTAAAGTTATTATATTATTATATATTTTTATAACAGTAATAGGAATCGATACATTATTACTATTAAAAATTCTAGTCATTCCAATTTTTATACCAATTAAAACTATCATATTATATTTTACCTAACCTAAACTTATTTTAACATCTACTCCTGAAGCTAAATCTAACTTCATTAAAGCATCAACTGTTTTTTCCGTGGGTTTAACTATATCAATTAATCTCTTATGAGTTCTAATTTCATATTGATCTCTCGCATCTTTATCAACATGAGGAGAAGTTAAAACAGTAAATTTTTTTATTGAAGTAGGTAAAGGAATAGGTCCACATACATGCGCGCCAGTTTTTTTAGCAGTTTCAACTATTTCTATAGTAGATATATCTATTAATCTATGATCAAAAGATTTTAATTTAATACGAATTCTTTGATTTTTCATAATAAATTTTTATTTAAATTAAATTATTTTAATATCCTACTTACTATTCCCGCACCTACAGTACGACCTCCTTCTCTAATAGCAAAACGTAAACCTTCATTCATAGCTATTGGACAAAATAATTTTACTAACATTTTTATATTATCTCCTGGCATAACCATTTCTATTCCTTTAGGTAATTTTACAGTACCTGTTACATCAGTAGTTCTAAAATAAAATTGTGGTTTATAACCATTTAAAAACGCAGTATGTCTACCACCTTCTTCTTTAGATAATATATAAACTTCACATTCAAAATTTGTATGAGGTTTTATAGAACCTGGTTTAGATAAAACTTGACCTCTTTCTATTTCTTCTCTTTTTATTCCTCTTAATAAAATACCAACATTTTCACCTGCTCTACCTTCATCTAACATTTTTCTAAACATTTCAACACCTGTACATATTGATTTTTTAGTATTTTTTATTCCTACTATTTCAACTTCTTCTCCAACTTTTATTATACCTTTTTCAATTCTACCAGTTACTACTGTACCTCTTCCAGATATTGAAAAAATATCTTCTATAGGTAATAAAAAAGGTTTATCTATATCTCTTTTAGGTGATGGTATATAATTATCTAAACAATTAGCTAAATCAAAAATTTTATCTTTTCAAATTTTATCTCCTTCTAAAGCCTTTAAAGCAGAACCTCTTATAATAGGAGTTTCATCACCAGGAAATTCATATTGATTTAATAAATCTCTAATTTCCATTTCAACTAATTCTAATAATTCTTGATCATCAACCATATCACATTTATTTAAAAATACTACTATATATGGTACTCCTACTTGACGAGCTAATAATATATGTTCTCTAGTTTGTGGCATAGGACCATCAGTTGCAGCAACTACTAAAATTGCTCCATCCATTTGAGCTGCTCCTGTAATCATATTTTTAATATAATCAGCATGACCAGGACAATCTACATGAGCATAATGTCTATTAAGTGTATCATATTCAACATGTGAAGTATTAATAGTTATACCTCTTTCCTTTTCTTCAGGAGCATTATCTATTTGATCAAAAGCTTTAGCTTCACCGCCATATTTAGATGCTAATATAGTAGTAATAGCTGATGTTAAAGTTGTTTTACCATGATCTACATGGCCTATTGTACCAACATTTAAATGTAATTTAGAACGTTCAAATTTTTTCTTAGACATTTTAATAAATTCCTATAAATTGTTTTTTCTAATATCTATAATTTTATTACAAATATATTCTGGTGCTTTTAAATATTTATAAAATTCCATTGTATATGATGCTCTTCCTTGAGTATAAGATCTTAAATCAGTAGCATAACCAAACATTTCAGATAAAGGTACATGTGAATTAATTAATTTACCTAATAAAATATCACTAATATTATTTATTATTCCTCTTCTTCTATTTAAATCTCCTATAACATCACCCATATATTTTTCAGGAGTTTCAATTTCAACTTTCATTATAGGTTCTAATAAAATAGGATTTGCTTTTAAAAAAGCTTTTTTAAATGCAATTGAAGCAGCCATTTTAAAAGCAATTTCTGAAGAATCAACATCATGATAAGAACCAAAAAACAATCTTATTTTAACATTACAAACAGGAAAACCAGCTAAAGGACCTGACATAAATTGTTCTTTAATACCTTTTTCAATAGCAGATATATACTCATTAGGTATAACACCGCCTTTAATATCATTAATAAATATATAACCATTTTTAGATAAATTTAATTCTGATTTTTTTAAAGGATATAAATCTATTACAACATGTCCATATTGTCCTCTACCTCCTGTTTGTTTAATATATTTACCTTCAATATTATTAACTTTATTTAAAATAGTTTCTCTATAAGAAACTTGAGGTTTTCCTATATTACAATTAACATTAAATTCTCTTTTCATCCTATCTACAATTATTTCTAAATGTAATTCACCCATACCTGAAATTATAGTTTGATTAGATTCATTATTATAATAACTTTTGAAAGATGGATCTTCTTTTACTAATCTAGATAATGCAATAACCATTTTTTCTTGATCTAACTTTGTTTTTGGTTCTAAAGAAATAGAAATTACAGGAATAGGAAATTCTATTTTTTCTAAAATTATAGGATTATTTATATCACATAAAGTATCTCCAGTAAATACATTTTTTAATCCTATAGCAGCTGCTATATCACCTGCAAATACTTCTTTAATTTCTTCCTTTTTATTTGCATGCATTTGTACAATTCTTCCAATTCTTTCTTTATTATTTTTATTAGAATTTAATACAATATCACCTGATTTAATATAACCAGAATATATTCTTAAAAAAGTTAAATTACCAACATAAGAATCATTAGCTACTTTAAAAGCTAAAGCACAAAAATATTCTTTATCACTTATATTTCTTTCTATATTAATTAAATTATTTTTAATATCCAAACCATTAATTTTTAATAAATCTTTAGGATTAGGTAAATAATCAATTATAGAATCTAATAATAATTGTATACCTTTATTTTTAAAAGCAGAACCACAAGTTACTAATAAAACTTCATTATTTAATACTTTTTTTCTAAGAGAATCTTTTATTTCACTTACAGTAAAATTATCTCCATTTAAATATTTATGCATTAATTTATCTGAAGAATCTGCTACAAATTCAATTATTTTATTTCTTCAATTATAAGATAATTTTAATAAATTATTATCTAATTCATTTACATTAAATTTTAAACCATTATTATTATTTTTTCAAATTATAGATTTCATATTAACTAAATCTATTAAACCTTTAAATGAATCTTCAGATCCTAATGGAATTTGTATAGGTATAACCTTTATTTTAAATTTATTCTCAATATCATTTAAAACTTTAAAAAAATTAGAACCTATACGATCCATTTTATTT
This sequence comes from Candidatus Stammera capleta, assembly GCA_036689505.1. Lineage (GTDB taxonomy): Bacteria > Pseudomonadota > Gammaproteobacteria > Enterobacterales > Enterobacteriaceae > Stammera > Stammera capleta_AN. Next base: position 39,742 of record CP144843.1, on the reverse strand, counting down.
ATAAAAGCTATTCTAGGAACTTTATACTTATTAACTTGATTTCATACAGTTTCAGATTGAGGTTGAACACCACCAACAGCACAATATACCATTACAGCACCATCTAAAATTCTCATAGATCTTTCAACTTCAATAGTAAAATCTACATGACCTGGTGTATCTATAATATTAATTCTATGAGAATTATATTGATTAAAAGTACCTGATCAAAAAGCAGTAGTAGAAGCAGAAGTTATAGTTATTCCTCTTTCTTGCTCTTGTTTCATTCAATCCATAGTTGCTGTTCCATGATGTACTTCACCTATCTTATAATTTACACCTGTATAATATAAAATACGTTCAGTTATAGTGGTTTTTCCAGCATCTATATGAGCACTAATACCAATATTTCTATATCTCGAAATAGGAGTTTTACGTGACATTTAATTCCTCTTATTATAATAATATAACATAATTATCATCTATAATGAGCAAAAGCTTTATTAGCATCTGCAATTTTATGTACTTCATCTCTTTTTTTAATAGATAAACCTTTTTTATTTATAGAATCAAATAATTCATTAGTTAAATTTAATATCATATTTCTATTAGATCTATTTCTAGCAGATTTTATTATTCAACGTATAGCTAAAGTATTTGCTCTAATAGGTCTAACTTCAATAGGTATTTGATATGTAGTACCACCTACTCTCCTAGTTTTAATTTCTACTATAGGTTTAACATTATTAACAGCTAATTCTAATAATTTTATTTTATTATCTTTACATTTTAATTCAATTAAATCTAAAGATTTATATAATATATTTTCTGCAACAGATTTTTTACCATTTAACATTAACAAATTAATAAATTTACTAATTAACTCAGAATTATATATAATATCAGGTAAAATTTTATTTTTATTAAATATACGACGACGAGACATACAACCTCTTAAAATATTATTAATTATTTCTTTTAACTCCATATTTAGATCTAGAATTTTTTCTATCTTTAACTCCAGTACAATCTAAAGCTCCTCTAATAACATGATATCTTACACCTGGTAAATCTTTTACTCTACCACCTCTAATTAAAACTACAGAATGTTCCTGTAAATTATGACCTTCTCCTGGTATATAAGCAGTAACTTCAATATTATTAGTTAAACGTACTCTACATACTTTTCTTAAAGCAGAATTAGGTTTTTTAGGAGTAGTTGTATATACTTTAATACAAACACCTCTTTTTTGAGGACATTTATCTAATGCAGGAACATTATTTTTTATAATTTTTATTTTTCTATTATTACGAACTAATTGATTTATAGTAGTCATAACTTACCTATATAATTAAAATATAAATAATTTAAAATATAAATTTAATAAAATAAATAATTTTAATAATAAAATTAAAAATAAATTTATAATAATTAAAATTATTTAAAATAAAAATTAAAATAAATTATAAAAATATTTAATATTTTATAAATTTAATTTATAATATATAATAAAATTATATAATATATTTTACAAAAAATAATTTATTTTAATAAAAATGTTATAATATTTAATTTGGCGTGTTAGCAAATTGGTAATGCAGTGGATTGCAAACCCACATAACTCGGTTCAATTCCGAGACACGCCTTATTTTTTAAAAGTATATTAAATAATAAAAGCCCAAGTGGTGAAATGGTAGACACAAGGGACTTAAAATCCCTTAGTTTTTATAACTGTGCGGGTTCAAATCCCGCCTTGGGTAAATTAATTATAATAATAATTAAATTAAAATTAAATTTAATGTCAATTTTAAAATTAATTATCCATCCAAATAAAATATTAAGAAAAAAAACAAAAAAAATAAAATATTTTAATAATAAAATAAATATATATATAAAAAATATGTTTGATACCATGAATTATTATAATGGAATTGGACTAGCTTCTAATCAAGTTAATATTAATAAATCTTTAATTGTAATAAAAATAAATAAAAAAAAATTAATATTAATAAATCCAAAAATAATAAAAAAAAAACAAAAAATTAATTATAAAGAATCATGTTTATCAATACCTAATAAAATTTATATAACCAAAAGATATAATATAATTAAAATAAAAACAAATGATAAAAAGGGAAAATTATTAAAATTAAATTTCAAAGGACTTTTATCAATATGTGTACAACATGAAATAGATCATTTAAGAGGTAAACTTATAATTGATTTTTAATTTTAAATTAATAAAATATGAATAAATTTAAAATATTATTAATAGGAACACAAAAATTTGCATATATTCAATTCAAAAAAATTATAAAAAATTATAAAAAAAATATTATTGCTATAATTACTAAAAAAGGAAATAATTATACTGAATATTTAGCAAAAAAAAAAAAAAATTAAATTATTTCAAATTAAAAATAAAAAAGAAATGATATCATTATTTAAAAAAAAAATAATAAAATTAAATATTGATCTAATAATATTAATAGAATTTGGTATTATATTACCAAAATTTATAATTAAAATTCCAAGATTAGGATGTTATAATGTACACCCATCTTTATTACCCAAATGAAAAGGACCTTCTCCTATACAATATACATTATTACATGGTGATAAAAAAACAGGAATAACATTTATTAAAATAAATGAAAAAATAGATGAAGGTAATATAATTTTACAAAAAAAATGTAATATACTAAAAAACGATAATTATATTACATTATATAATAAATTAATTAATTTATCAAAAAATATTATAAATAAAATAATTAAAAAAATATATTTGAATAAAATTATAGAATTAAAACAAAAAAAAATATATAAAAAAAATTATACATATAAAATTAAAAAAATTGATGGTATAATAAATTGAAAAAATACAGCTAAAAAAATAGATAGACAAATTAAAGCATTTTATAAATGACCTAAAACATTTTTCTATTATAAAAAATATATAATTTTTATATGAAAAATAAAAATAATAAAAAAATATAATAATAAATATAAAATAGGAGAAATAGTAAGTTATAATAGTAAACATTTAAAAATTCAAACAGGTAAAAAAATAATAAAAATAATAAAAATACAAATAAATAATAAAAAAAAAATGAAAATAAATAAATTTTTTAATTCAAAACCAAAATTTTTTATAAAAGGTAAAATATTAAAATAATATTTTATTATTTATTATTAGATAATAATTTATATAAAAATATTCCATTAGCAACAGAAATATTTAAAGAATTAATATTAAATATAGGAACTTTTAATAATATATTACATTTTTTTTTAATATTTTTTTTAATACCTTTATTTTCTGATCCTAGAATTAAAGATAATTTACTATAATTGTTATTAAAATTATTTAATAAATTAATAGATTTTAAACATGTACCAACAATATAAAAATTATATTTATACAATAGATTAATTATTTTACATAAATTATTACATTCAAATATATTAATTTTATATATAGATCCTGAAGATGTTTTATGAACTATATTATTATAAATAGAAACAGAATGTTTTTTAGAAGTTATTATACAATCTACATTAAACGCTACAGCGGTTCTTATACATGAACCTAAATTATATGGATCATTTATTCTATCTAAAATTAAAATAAAAGAATTCTTTTTTTTTAAAATTTTTATTAAATCATTTTCATTAAAATTAAATATTTTATTATTTAAAAAAGCTAATACTCCTTGATGATTTATATTTTTATTAGATAAATAATTAAAATAATTTTTATTAACTAAATTAATTTTTATAAAATATTTATTTGATAAATATTTTATATTTTTAAATTTTAAATCATTTCTATTTTTAGATAAAAATATTTCTTTTATAAAATTATATTTAAACTTAATTAAATTTTTAACTACATTAATACCATAAAAAAAATAATTATTCATAAAATTTTATAATATATTTTTTTATAAAAGGAAAATTTTTTAATAAACGATTTAAATCTAAATTTGTCATATTTAAATCAAAATAATATTTTATACCATTAAAACTATATTCTTTAATAACTAAATTATTTTTATATAAAAAATTACGTACTAATTTAATTATATTATAATTTATACATAACTTATATTTATTATAAAACTTTGAAAAAAAATTATTTATATAATTAAATATATAATCTATTCCTAAATTATATTTAGCTGATATTCATATTTTTTTTAAATTACAATCTATTTTTGGTTTAAGACCTTTTATTTTATCTATTTTATTTAATATTTGTATAATTGGTATATTTTTTTTTAATATTTTATTTAACATTAAATTTACTATATCTATATTTTTACTAAAATACATATTAGATATATCTATAATATGTAAAATTAATTTAGAATTATTTATTTCATTTAAAGTAGATTTAAAAGCTTCTAATATTGAAGAAGGCAAATCTTTCATAAAACCAATAGTATCTGAAATTAATATACTATTTATATTATTATTATATTTAATTTTTTTTATATAAGTATCTAAAGTACTAAAAAAAGTATTATTATTATATAAATTAGATCTAGTTAATAAATTAAATAAAGTTGATTTGCCTGAATTAGTATAACCTACTAAAGAAACAGTAAAAACATTTGAAATAGATCTTAAATATTCACTTTTATTCTTTTGATTTTTAATCTTTAATAATTTAATATTTATTAATCTAATTTGTTTTTTTATAATTCTTTTATCTATTTCAATCTGTTTTTCACCTGGACCTGAAACATTTTTAATTCCACCTTTTTGTCTTTCTAAATGACTTCACCTATTAACTAATCTAGTACTTAAATAATTTAAATATGCTAATTTGGTTTGTAATTTACCAAAATAAGTTTTTGCTTTAATTCTAAATATATTTAATATAATATTAGTTTTATCTAAAATATTACAATTTAAATAATTATATAAATTTCTTTCTTGATTACTTTTTAAAGTTATATTTAATAATATATAATGAATTTTATATTTATTAATTAAATTTTTAATTTCAAATAATTTTCCTATACCTATATAATATTTACTATTTGGAATATTAATTAAACATTTTATTAATTTTAAATTAATAAAATTTGAAGATAAAATTAATTTTTTAAATTCTATAATATCATTTTCTAATATAACATTTTTTTTTAAACATATAAAAACAGAAATACATTTATTTAAAATATTTTTATTCAAAAATATCACCTTATAACTTAAATTAAAAATTTAATATAATCTTTAATTAAATTTAAACAATTTTTATTATTATAAACTATTAAACTATTATTAATTCATTTTTTAATTCATTTTAATTGATTTTTAACTAATATAAAAGTTTTATTAATACTATCTTTAATCATATCAATATAAGATATTTTAGAATCTAAATATAATCACATTTGTTTATAACCAATACATTTTATGGATGGTTTATTAATATTTAAATCATTTCTATTATATAAATAATTAACTTCTTTCTCAAAACCATTGTCTAACATATAATAAAATCTATTAATAATATTATTTTTATAATTATTATTTTCAAATAAAATTATAATTTTTATAAAATTAAAACTTAAATTAAATTTATTTTTTTTTTTTAATAAAGAAATTTTTTTTCCAGAATTAATAAATATTTCTAAATTTCTCATAATTCTATATTTATCATTAATACTAATATTTTTAGAAATATCATAATCAACTTTTTTTAAAATATTATAAACATATTTATTACCATATCTATTAAATAATAATTCAATATGTTTTCTAAATCTAAAATTAGAATTAGGTAATATTCATAATCCATTAAATAATATATTATAATACATCATAGTACCACCTACTAATAATGGAATTTTTTTTTTTAAATAAATAATTTTATAAATAATATTTATAATATCAAAAAAAAAATTACTAACAGAATATATATCTTTAGGATCAATAATATTTATTAAATAATGATTGATATTATTTAATATTTTATCTGAAGGTTTATCAGTACCTATATTCATATATTTATATATTAATGCAGAATCTACACTAACAATTTCAAAAGGAAATAATTTACATAATTCTATAGATATTAAACTTTTACCTACTGCTGTAGGACCTATTAAACAAAAAATATTATTTAATTTGTTAATAAACATAAAAAAATTAATTATATAAAAAATATAAAATTTAAAAAGATAATAATATAAAAAAAAATTTATTATATTATAATAATAAATTTATAAAATTTAAATTATAAAAATGTATTAAAAATAAAACAATTTAATTAATAAAAATTTAATTTATTATACTAAATTTATTTATTAAAAAATAATATAAATTTATTTTTAATATTTAAAATAAAATTTTTAATAAATAAATAAATAAAAATTTAATTAATAAATATATAAAATAAATAAAAATAAATTATTTAAATTAAATTTAATATTTTATTACCTAAATTAGTAAATGATTTTATATATATAAACCTTTTTTTATAATTAATAAAATAAAAATAAAAACATAAATCGCATATAGGTAATAAATTAATATATTTATCAGATCATTCTATTAAACAAATATTTTTATTATTTAAATAATTATAAATTTCAATATTATAAAAATCATATTCATTTTTAATGTTATATAAATCAATATGATATATAAAAATATTTTTATATTTATATTCATTTATAATATTAAAACTAGGACTATTTATCAATATATTTTTACTTTTTAATAAATTATATATTAAATTATTACAAAAATAAGATTTACCTACACCTATACAACCTTGAAAATATAAATAAATAGAATTTTTAATTAATAATGAAAATTTAAAAGATAAATTATTTATATCATTAATATTATATATATTAATTTTTAAACTATTATATAACAACATTATAAAATCATATAAAATAATTTTAAAAAGCGGAAAACGAGATTCGAACTCGCAACCATAACCTTGGCAAGGTTATACTCTACCAATTGAGTTATTTCCGCAAAATTATTTAATAATATTAATATATTTTTTAAAAAAATTTTTATAATACATTAATTCACTAATTGATTCTTTTATATCTAATAAAGCTTTATGTTTGTTAAATTTAATAAAATTTTTAAAGTTAGGTATTCAATTATTTAATAATAATTTAATAGTACTTACATCTATATATCTATAATTAAAATATGACTCTAAAGTAGGCATATATTTAAATAAAAATCTTCTATCTTGATAAATAGTATTACCACACATAGGAGAATAACCTTTAATAACTCATTTTTTTAAAAAATTTATTGTTAATTTTTCTGCAATTAATTCATTAAATTTACTATTTTTAACTTTTTCTATTAAACCACTATTTAAATGAGTATTATAATTTCATTTATCCATATTTAATATATATTTATCTTCTTGATATATAACTATATTAGGACCTTCATCTAAAATATTTAAATTTATATCAGTAATTAATGTAGCTATTTCTATAATTTTATTATGTTCTAGATTTAAACCTGTCATTTCTAAATCTATTCATATTAAATTATTATTATTTTTAATTTTTATCATATTTTAAAAAATATTAAATAATATCGGTACGAACGGGTCTCGAACCCGTGACCCCCAGCGTGACAGGCTGGTATTCTAACCAACTGAACTACCGTACCACATATATATTAAAAAAAAATAAACAACCTAGCGTTACTTACTCTCACATAAGAAAATCTTATACTACCATCAGCGCAATAATATTTCACTTCTGAGTTCGGAATGGAATCAGGTGGTACCATTATGCTATTTTCGCCAGGTTATTTATTTTTTAAAAACATTTTAAAGTTGTGAAGTTAAGACTCACGGATTATTAGTATCAGTTAGCTTAACATATTACTATGCTTACACATCTGACCTATCAACGTCATAGTCTATAACAATCCTTAAGGAAAATTTAATAAAAATTTTCTGGGAAATTTAATCTTAGGGTAAGTTTCGTGCTTATATGCTTTCAGCACTTATCTCGTCTGTACTTAGCTACCGGGCAATGCTGTTGGCACAACAACCCGAACACCAGAGGTACACCCACTCCGGTCCTCTCGTACTAGGAGCAGCTCCCTTCAAATTTCCTACGCCTACGGCAGATAGGGACCGAACTGTCTCACGACGTTCTAAACCCAGCTCGCGTACCACTTTAAATGGCGAACAGCCATACCCTTGGGACCTACTGCAGCCCCAGGATGTGATGAGCCGACATCGAGGTGCCAAACACCGCCGTCGATATGAACTCTTGGGCGGTATCAGCCTGTTATCCCCGGAGTACCTTTTATCCGTTGAGCGATGGCCTTTCCATACAGAACCACCGGATCACTAAGACCTGCTTTCGCATCTGTTCGCGTTGTCACGCTTACAGTTAAGCCAGCTTATGCCTTTACACTAATATTACGATTTCCGACCGTAATTAGCTGACCTTTGTACTCCTCCGTTACTCTTTAGGAGGAGACCGCCCCAGTCAAACTACCCACCAAACATTGTCTCAATTCCGGATAACGGAAAATGATTAGAATAATAAATATTAAAGGGTGGTATTTCACTATTGACTCCATAAAAACTAGCGTCTTTACTTCAAAGTCTCCCACCTATTCTACACATTAATATTTAATATTCAATATTAAGCTATAGTAAAGGTTCACGGGGTCTTTCCGTCTTGCCGCAGGTACACTGCATCTTCACAGCAATTTCAATTTCACTGAGTCTCGGGTAGAGACAGTCTGGCCATCATTATGCCATTCGTGCAGGTCGGAACTTACCCGACAAGGAATTTCGCTACCTTAGGACCGTTATAGTTACGGCCGCCGTTTACCGGGGCTTCAATTAAAAGCTTCGAATATTACTTCTAACCTTCTTTATTAACCTTCCGGCACCGGGCAGGCATCACACCGTATACTTCCACTTACGTGTTTGCACAGTGCTGTGTTTTTAATAAACAGTTGCAGCCAGCATTTATCTTAGACTAATTTCAGCTAAAGAAGAAAATTCCATCACCTAATATTAGCGTGCCTTCTCCCTAAGTTACGGCACTATTTTGCCTAGTTCCTTTACCCGAGTTCTCTCAAGCGCCTTAGTATTTTCTACCTAACCACCTGTGTCGGTTTATAGTACGATTTAATATTATTTAAAGTTTAGAGATTTTTCTAGGAAGCATGGTATTAATTACTTACACTTTTACAAGTTTCGTCATCATGTCTCAGTATATATGATATTCGGATTTTCCTAAATATCTACCTACACATTTAAACCGAAGTAATCCAATATTCGGATAATCTAACCTTCTTCGTCATCCCTTCACAAATAATACCAAGTACAGGAATATTAACCTGTTATCCATCGACTACGCTTTTCAGCCTCGCCTTAGGTATCGACTAACCCTACCCCGATTAACGTTGGGTAGGAAACCTTAGTTTTTCGGCGAGTAGGTTTTTCACCTACTTTATCGTTACTTATGTCAGCATTCTCACTTCTGATATCTCCAATATATTTTACAATATATCTTCTACAACTTACAGAACGCTCCTCTACCCAATAAATTAAAATTAATTAAATTATTGTCGCAGTTTCGGTATATGATTTAAGCCCCGTTAAATCTTCCGCGCAAAATGACTAGACTAGTGAGCTTTTACGCTTTCTTTAAATGATGGCTGCTTCTAAGCCAACATCCTAGTTGTATCAGTCTTTTCACCTCGTTTCCCACTTAATCATAATTTAGGGACCTTAACTGGCGATCTGGGCTGTTTCCCTTTCCACATTGGATCTTATCACCCAATGTGTGTCTCCTATGATAAAATTCTTTAGTATTCGGAGTTTGCGTCAGATTGGTAAACTTGGAAAGTCCCCTAACTGAAACAGTGCTCTACCCCAAAAGATTAATTCATAAGGCACTACCTAAATAGTTTTCGAGGAGAACCAGCTATCTCCCGGTTTGATTGGCCTTTCACCCCTAACCACAAGTCATCCGCTGATTTTTCAACATCAGTCAGTTCGGTCCTCCAATAAGTCTTACCTTATCTTCAACCTGCTCATAGTTAGATCACCGGGTTTCGGGTCTATATCTTGCAACTAAAGCCCTTAAAGACTCGGTTTCCCTACGACTACCTTTTAAAAAGTTAATCTTGCTACAAAATATAACTCGCTGACCCATTATACAAAAGGTACGCAGTCACATTTCTTTTAAAATGCTCCTACTGCTTGTACGTATACGGTTTCAGGTTCTATTTCACTCCCCTAACCGGGGTTCTTTTCACCTTTCCCTCACGGTACTAGTTCACTATCGGTCAATCAGTAGTATTTAGCTTTAGAGGATGGTCCCCCTATCTTCAAACAAGATTTCACGTGTCTCGCCCTACTTAATAAAGTAAATAAATAAAAATATTTTCATATACAGGACTATCACCTTGTATCGTTAATTTTTCCAAATTATTCTATTAATATAATTATTTAATTAAATACTTTTAGCTAATCCCTTTTCGCTCGCCACTACTAAGAGAATCTCAATTGATTTCTTTTCCTCAGGATACTTAGATGTTTCAGTTCTCCTGGTTCACTTCATTAATCTATGTATTCAATTAATGATAATACAACATTACTTGTATTAGGTTACCCCATTCGGAAATCGCCGACTAATATCGTTTCTTATCAACTTATCGACGCTTTTCGCAGATTAGCACGTCCTTCATCGCCTCTGATTGCCAAGGCATCCACCATATACGCTTATTATACTTAACTTCACAACTTTAAAATGTCTTATATAAATTTTTAAAGAACAGACGTCCTCTAGGGGATTCGAACCCCTGTTGCCGCCGTGAAAGAGCGATGTCCTAAGCCTCTAGACGAAGAGGACATAAATTTCACTCTCTATTTTATAATTATCTAAAAAATAAAAATTAATGTAAACCTATACAAAATTACATATTATTATAAGGAGGTGATCCAACCGCAGGTTCCCCTACGGTTACCTTGTTACGACTTCACCCCAGTCATGAATCACAAAGTAATAATTTCTCTCCCAAAAAGGGTTAAGTAAATTATTTCTTTTGCAACACACTCCCATGGTGTGACGGGCGGTGTGTACAAGGCCCGAGAACGTATTCACCGTGACATTCTGATTCACGATTACTAGCGATTCCGACTTCATGAAGTCGAGTTGCAGACTTCAATCCGAATTAAGACATACTTTTTGAGATTAGCGTACTTTCGCAAGTTAGCTTCTCTTTGTATATGCCATTGTAGCACGTGTGTAGCCCTGGTCGTAAGGGCCATGATGACTTGACGTCATCCCCACCTTCCTCCAGTTTATCACTGGCAGTCTTCTTTGAGTTCCCAGCATTACCTGTTGGCAACAAAGAACAGGGGTTGCGCTCGTTACAGGACTTAACCCAACATTTCACAACACGAGCTGACGACAGCCATGCAGCACCTGTCTCAGCGTTCTTTTAATAAAAGCACTTTCACATTTCTGCAAAATTCGCTGGATGTCAAGACCAGGTAAGGTTTTTCGCGTTGCATCGAATTAAACCACATGCTCCACCGCTTGTGCGGGCCCCCGTCAATTCATTTGAGTTTTAACCTTGCGGTCGTACTCCCCAGGCGGTCAACTTAACGCGTTAGCTACGAAAGTCATAATTTAAATATTACAACCTTCAAGTTGACATCGTTTACGGCATGGACTACCAGGGTATCTAATCCTGTTTGCTCCCCATGCTTTCGCACTTAAGTGTCAGTATTCGTCCAGAAGGCCGCCTTCGCCACTGATATTCCTCCAGATATCTACGCATTTCACCGCTACACCTGGAATTCCACCTTCCTCTACGATACTCTAGTTAATTAGTTTTAAATACAATTCCTAAGTTAAGCTCAGGGATTTCATATTTAACACAAAAAACCACCTACATGCTCTTTACGCCCAGTAATTCCGATTAACGCTTGCATCCCCCGTATTACCGCGGCTGCTGGCACGGAGTTAGCCGATGCTTCTTTTGTAAGTAACGTCAAATATATATAGTATTATTATATATATCTTCTTCCTTACTGAAAGTATTTTACAACCCTAAAGTCTTCTTCATACACGCGGCATAGCTGCATCAGGGTTTCCCCCATTGTGCAATATTCCCCACTGCTGCCTCCCGTAGGAGTCTGGACCGTATCTCAGTTCCAGTGTGGCTGGTCATCCTCTAAGACCAGCTAAGGATCATAGTCTAGGTAAGCTTTTACCTTACCTACTAACTAATCCTATCCAAGCTCATCTTAAGACATAAGGTTTAAATTAAAATTTAAATCCCCTACTTTAATTGTAAAAATAAAATAATATTTTAAATATAAATATTTAACATATATTAAATTAAACAACATCATGCGGTATTAGCTATCGTTTCCAATAGTTATCCCCCTTCTTAAGGCAGATTCTTAGATATTACTCACCCGTTCGCCACTCGCCATCAAAAGTAAAACTTTTATGCTGCCGTTCGACTTGCATGTGTTAAGCTTGCCGCTAGCGTTCAATCTGAGCCATGATCAAACTCTTCAAAACAAAAAACTATACTTCAAATATCTAAATCTCAAATATATGTAATATTTTGTAATAAGATTACAAAAATTTTTATTTTAAAGAACAAATTAATTATTAAAATAATTAATTATTAATACAATAAATAAATATAACAATAAATTAAGAATAAAACAAGATATTTTTAAAAAATTTAATAAAAAAAAATAAAATATATATAATATTTAAAAATAATAATTAAAAACTAAATATTTATTAAATTAATATTAATAAAATTATTTAATCTAAAGATTTAATATTAATTATAAAATCAAAAAAATCTTTTTTATATAAAGATATATTAATAATATAATTACCTAAATATTTTATAGGACCTTTAGGTAAAACAATACATTTTTTAGAAATTTTTATATTTAATTTATCTAAAAATATATTTTTAATATCTATATTTTTAATAGTACAAAATAATTTATTATTTTTATCACATCTTAATTTAAGATTTAAAGGAGATAAATTAATTATTTTATTTTTTAAATCTTTAAATTTTAAATATTTATTATTTAAATATTCCTTATTTTTATAAAATTTTTTAATATTTTTACTAGTAGCATATAAAGCTTTATTAAAAGGTATTAAAAAATTTCTAGCATAACCAGGATTAACTTTTAAAATATTACCTACATAAGAAATATTTTTATCTATAATTATAACCTTAACTTTAGACATTTATAAACTCCGTTATTTATGAACATCAGTATAAGGTAACAAAGATAAATATCTAGCTATTTTAATTGAAGAAGCTAATTTTCTTTGATATTTAGCAGAAACACCAGTTATTCTACTAGGAATAATTTTATAACATTCAGTTATATATAATTTTAATCTTTCTATATCTTTATAATCTATACTTTTAATTTTATTATTTAAGATATAACCATATTTATTTTTATTATTATTAAACATAAAAAATTCTCATAAAAATATAAAATTTATTTATTAAATAAATTTAAATTCAATTTATTAACCTTTTTACTCATTATAGAATAATTAAATTCAGCAAATTTTTTTTTTAAAATTATAAATCTTAATATACTATCATTAAATCTAAAATTATTTTCTATATTTTTAATATATAATTTATCTATCTCTATATTCATTAATATATAATGAGCTTTATACATATTTTTAATAGAATAAGATAAATATTTTAAACCTCAATTTTCTAATCTATGAATTTTACCATTTTTATTATTAATAAAATTAATATAATAATTAATAATATTTTTAATATACATAGTTTTATCAGGATAAACTAAATAAACTATTTCATAATGATACATAATTTCCCCAAAATTATATTTTTAATAAATATAAATTTATAAATAAAATATAAAATTTTATTTTTAAATATAAAATATAAAATTATTTAATATATATAAAATATAAAAATATAAACTATTTAAAATATAACATAATTAATATAAATACTAAATTTATATATATATAAAATTAATTAATAAATATAATAAATAATAAAAATATTTTAATATAATATATTTTTTATAAATTATTTTAAAATTTAAATATTAATAAAAATAAATATAATTTTTTAAAAATTATAAAAATAAATTATAAAAATAAATATTAATTAATTTAATAAAATTAAAAATAAAAATTTTTAAATAAAATATTAATTATTTAATAAACTTTAAAAAATTTATAAAACTAAATATAATAAATTTATAATTTAATATTTATAAATATTAATAAAAATTATAATAATATTATAATCAATAAATAAATAAAATTAATATTTTAATTTATTATATAAAATATAATATTCAAATTTTATAAAATTATTTAATTAATAACAAATTTAATAATTTAATATAATATAATAATTTAAATAAATATTATTAATTAAAATAATTTAATAAATATAAATATTTAAAATAAATAAATTTATTAATATTAAAATAATAATTATTTAAATATAAATTTAATAAAATTAATATTTAAAATAAATTTATAAAATTATATAATAAAACACAATAATAATTTAAATTAAATACTATATTTTAAAATTAAAACTAAATTTTTATTTAAAATATTTAATTTTAACGTTTAGAATATTGATGTTTACTACGAGATTTAATTAATCCATATTTTTTTCTTTCAACTTTTCTAGAATCTCTAGTTATAAAACCTCAAATTTTTAATATACCTCTTAAAGTATTATCATATTTTAACAAAACTCTACTTATTCCATGTCTAATAGCTATAGATTGACTAGATATTCCACCACCTTTAACAGTAATATAATAATCAAATTTATTAATATATTTTTTATCTTTTAAGATTGTAAAAGGATTCATAATTATTAATCTATGTTTAAATAAAAAAAAATATTTATCATATAATAAATTATTTATTTTAATAATTCCTTTCCCTTTTCTCATAAATATTCTTGCAGAAGAAGTTTTTCTTCTACCTGTACTATATAAAGTTTTCATGCTATTTAATCAATATAAATTAATTTTTGTGAAATATGTTTATGAATATCATTATTATAAATTTTTAATCTTTTAAACATTAATTTACCTAAAAAATTTTTGGGTAACATACCTTTAATACAATTTTTAATAATTCTATCAGGGAATCTTTTAAAAATATCTTTAAAAGAACAAGTTTTTAAACCTCCAACATAACCACTATGACGATAATATAATTTATTATTAAATTTATTACCAGTTAATTTAATTTTAGTAATATTTGTAACTACAACATAACTACCATTTATAATATTAGATTTATAATTATAGTTATTTTTGCCCATTAATAAATACGCTATTTTAGTACATAATCTTCCTAAAATTTTATTTTTTGCATTAATTAAATATCATAAATAATTTTTATTAATACTTTTAATATATAACATATAATATAATCCTTAAATTTAATTCAAACCACCAACTGTTATAAAATCAATTTTTAATGTTGGTTGACCAACACTAACAGGTATATTTTGATTATCTTTACCACATAAACCCATTCCACTATCAAATTTTAAATCATTAGCAATCATGCTAATTTTATTAATAATATCAATAGAAGAACCTATTAATGTTAAACCTTTTATAGGATTTGATATTTTTCCTTTTTTTATCAAATAACCTTCTAATATTGTAAATACAAAATTACCAGAAGTAATATCAACTTGACCTCCTGATAAATTTACTATATATAATCCATAATCAACACTATTAATAATATCATTAACAGAATATTTACCTGGTAATAAATATGTATTACTCATTCTAGGAATAGGTAAAAATGAATATGACTCTCTTCTACCACTACCATTAGATTTAGTATTCATTAATCTAGCATTTAATCTATCTAATAAATAAGATTTTAATATACCGTTCTCAATTAAAATTCTTCTTTGAGATAATATACCTTCATCATCAATACTAGAAGAACCTCTTTTTCGATATAAAGTATTGTCATCTATAATAGTAAAATTATTAGGAGCAATTTTTTTGTTAAGATATTTATAAAATAAAGAAGTATGATTTCTATTAAAATCACCCTCTAATCCATGACCAATTGCTTCATGTAATAATATACCAGGTGAACCATTTGATAAAACAACAGGCATATTACCTGCAGGTGCATTAGAAGCATATAAATTATTAATAGCAATTCTTACAGCTTCATTTGATCAATGATCAAAAATAGGAATATTATTATAATTAATTGATAAAATTTCATTAAAAGAATAACGACCTCCTCCTCCACTTATTCCTATTTCTTTACATGATTTATTTTCTACTTGAACTTTTATAGATAAATTTAATAAAGGTCTAATATCTGCAGCTAATATAAAGTCGGTATTAGATAATAAAATTAAATCATATTTACTAAATAAACTTATTAAAACATAATTTATTCTAGAATCAATTTTTTTAATATTATTATATAAATAAAATAAAAAATTTATTTTCTTTTTATTTAAACTAAAATCTATAGGAAAACTAACATTATTAATTATTTTATTTTTTAAAATAATTAATTTATTTTTATTAACAAAAATATTTTTATTATAAAAACAATTAAATTTTTTAATTAAATTAAATAAAGAATTTTTATTAATTTCATTAGTATAAGAAAAAAAAGTTTTATCATATTTATTTAATCTTAAACTTACACCTTTATTATAATTTAAAAAATTATGTTTTATCTTATTATTTTCTAAACATAAATATTCACTACAAGAATCTTGAAAATAAATATCAGCATAATCACATTCATAATATGAAGTTTCATTAATAATATTTAATATATCTGATTTAGATATTTTATTTTCTTTTAATATTTTTTCATAAACTATATTTAAATTCATAAATAAACCTAATTATAAATAGAATTATAAAATACATAATTCTTTCTTTTAAAGTAAAATATTAATAAATAAAATTAATATAATAATATAGTAAATTATTATTAAAATAATTTCAAAACTTAATATTATAAAATAATTAATAAATAATTAAATATATATTTATAAAATAAAAAATTATTAATAATAAATAAAATTATAATAAAAAAATAAAATAATTATTTATACTTTAATAAATATAATTAATTTGATAATATTAAATAAATTTAAATAAATTTTAAAAAAATAATATGTATGCAATAGTTGAATCTGGCGGAAAACAATTTAAAATAAAAAAAAAAGAAATTATAACTGTAGAAAAAATTAATAAAAAAATAGGAGAAAAAATTAAATTAAATATAATTATGTTATTTAAAAAAAATAAAAAAATTATAATAGGCAAAAAATTAAATAATTATTGTATAATAGGGAAAATAAAAAAACATATAAAAAATAAAAAAATAAAAATTATAAAATTTAAAAGAAGAAAAAATTATTTAAGAATTAAAGGTCATAGACAAAAATTTACATTACTTAAAATAAAATCAATTAATAAAATAATTTAAAATGGCACATAAAAAAGCTGGTGGATCAACTAAAAATGGAAGAGATTCTCATTCTAAAAGACTAGGAATAAAATGTTATGGTAATCAAATAGTATATCCAGGATATATAATTTTAAAACAAAGAGGAACAAAATTTCATGCAGGAAAAAATGTAAAATGTAGTAAAGATCATACATTATATGCAATTAAAAAAGGAAAAATAAAATTTGAAACAAAGGGAATTAAAAAACGTAAATTTGTAAGTATAATATAAAAAAGTGAAAAATTATATATATAAAGTAAAAATTAAATTAATTTCTGGAAAAGGAGGAAATGGAATAATAAGTTTTTATAGAAATAAATATATTAATAAAGGAGGTCCTGATGGAGGTGATGGAGGAAAAGGAGGAAATATTTATTTATTAACAAATAAAAATATAGATTCACTAAATCATTTAAAAAATAAAAAAAAAATAAAATCAGAAAATGGAAAAAATGGAAAAAAAAATAATTGTACAGGAAAAAATGGTAAATCTTTATATATTGAAATACCTATAAATACTAAAATAACTATAACAAAAAATAATAAAATATATTTAATTAAAAAAAATAATATTAAATTTCTAATAACTAAAGGTGGAAAAGGAGGTATAGGAAATAATAAATTTAAATCATCAATTAATAGAACACCTTTTAAATGTACTAAAGGAAATAAAGGAGAAAAATTAAATATAAAATTAGAAAAAATATTATATAATGATATAGGTATAATAGGATTACCAAATTGTGGAAAATCTAGTATATTTAAAAAACTTACATCAATTAAAAAAATAAAAATTAAAAAATATCCATTTACTACACTAAGTCCACAAATAGGAATAATAAAAAATAAAAAAAAAAATAGAAAATTTAGTATTGTAGATACACCAGGTATAATTAAAGGATCATGAAAAAAAAAAAATAATTTATCGATAAAATTTTTAAAATATATTGAAAATTGTAAAATTATATTACATGTTATAGAAATAAATAATAATATAAAAATAATATTAAAAAATATAAAAATTATTAAAAAAGAAATATATAATTATAATAAGAAAATATACAAAATAAAACAATTTTTAATATTTAATAAAAATGATTTAAAAAATAAAAAATTAATAAAAAAAATTAATAATATATTTATAAAAACTAAATATAAAAATAAAATAATTTTTATATCAATAAAAAAAAATATTGGAATAAAATTATTAAAAAATAAATTATACAAATATTTAAATAATAAAAAAAAATAAAATTAATAATATAATTTTCAAAATAGGAGTAAATATGAATAAAATACCTATGACTATTAAAGGAGAAAAAAAATTACGTAAAAAATTAGAAATATTAAAAAATATTAAAAGACCTAAAATAATATCATTAATATCAGAAGCAAGAAAATTTGGAGATTTAAAAGAAAATTCAGAATATAATGCAGCAAAAGAAGAACAATTAATATGCGAGAAAAAAATTACAGAAATAGAAAATAAATTAATTAATGCTCAAATAATTGATATAAATAAAACTAAATCAAAAAATAAAATAATTTTTGGCTCAAAAGTAAAAATTAAAAATTTAAATAATAAAAAAATATATACATATAGAATAGTAGGAGATGATGAAGCTAATATAAAAAAAAAATTAATATCAATAAATTCTCCTTTATCAAGAGAATTAATAGGAAAAAAAATCAATAATGTTATATTAATTAAAACTATTAAAGGAAATATAAGATATAAAATTCTTAAAATTAATTAATATAAAATATAAAATTAAATAATATTTAATAAATAAAAATGAAAAAAAAAAATGAATTAATTTAAGAAATAAAGATAAATATAGTAAATTATCAAATAAAAATAAAACAATATCAAGATCTTGATTTAAATTATTTGAAATTAATAAGAAACATAATATTTTTAAAAAAAATCATAATATAATAAATTTAGGATGTTATCCTGGAGGATGAACAAAATTTTTAATAGATAAAATTAAAATAAAAGGAAAAATATTCTGTTGTGATATTATAAAAATAAAAAAAAAATTTAATATAAAATTTATAAAAGGTGATATTTGTAATAAAAAAACATTTAATTCAATAATTAAAAATACAAAAAAATATAATATTAATAATATTATATCAGATATATCACCAAATATAACAGGTTTTAAAGAAATAGATGATCCTAAAAATAATAAAATTATAAAAACTATACTAAAATTATGTAATAAAAAATTAATAAAAAATGGAAATTTAATAATAAAAATGTTTTTAGGTAAAAATTTTTCTAAATATTTTAAAATAATTAAAAATATGTTTAATAATATAAAAATACAAAAACCAAAATCTTCTAATATATTTTCTAAAGAAATATATATAATAGCTAAAGGTTTTATAAAAAAATATATTAAATTATTTTAATAAAAATTAAATATCAAAAAAAATGACAAAAAATTTAATATTTTGATTAACTACTACAATAATAATATTATCTATTTTTAATAATTATAATAATAATTATTATAATAATGAATCAAATTATTCTAATTTTTTATTAGATGTTAAAAATAATAAAATTAAAAAAATTCAAATTAATGGAAGAGAATTAAATATAATAAAAAAAAATAATTGTGAATATAAAACATATATGCCTATTAATGATATTAGTTTAATAGATAAATTAATTAAAAAAAATATTATAATTGAAATTATTAATAGAAATAAACCAAATATATTCATATCATTATTAATATCTTGAATGCCAATAATTTTAACTACATTAATATGAATTTTATTTATTAAACAAATAAAAAATAGTAGTAAAAATTCATTATTTTTTAATAAAAATAAAACAAAAATATTTAATAAAAATATTGATATAACTTTTAAAGATATAGCAGGTTGTGATGAAGCTAAAGAAGAAGTTAAAGAATTAGTAGAATATTTAAAAAAACCTGAAAAATTTCAAAAATTAGGAGGTAAAATACCTAAAGGTATATTAATGATAGGACCTCCAGGTACAGGAAAAACACTTTTAGCAAAAGCTATAGCTGGAGAATCTAAAGTACCTTTTTATAATATATGTGGATCAGATTTTGTAGAAATGTTTGTAGGAGTAGGAGCTTCTAGAGTAAGAAATATGTTTAAAGAAGCAAAAAAAACATCTCCTTGTATAATATTTATAGATGAAATAGATGCAGTAGGAAGAAAAAGAGGTATAGGTATAAATGGAAGTAATGATGAAAGAGAACAAACATTAAATCAAATGTTAGTAGAAATGGATGGGTTTAAAAATAATCAAGGTATAATTATAATAGCAGCAACTAATAGACCAGATGTATTAGATCCAGCTTTATTAAGACCTGGAAGATTCGATAGAAAAGTAATAATAGATTTACCTGACTTAATAGGAAGAAAACAAATAATTAAAATACATATTAAAAAAATACCTTTAAATAAAGATATTAATATAAATACTATAGCAAGAAGTACGCCAGGATTTTCAGGAGCAGAATTAGCAAATTTAATAAATGAATCAGCATTATTAGCTGCAAAAAAAAATCTTAATAATATATCTATGAAAGAAATAGAAATATCAAAAGATAAAATTATAATGGGATCTGTTAGAAAATCTTTAATAATGACTAACTTACAGAAAGAATCTACAGCTTATCATGAAGCAGGTCATACAATAGTCAGCAATATAGTTCCAGAACATGATCCAGTATATAAAGTAACTATTATTCCTAGAGGAAAATCATTAGGAATTACATTTTTTCTTCCAGAAAATGATAATTTATTTATAAGCAAAAAACAATTAGAAAGTAAAATATCAACATTATATGGAGGTAGAATAGCTGAAGAAATAATATACGGTAAAGAAAATATATCAACAGGATCTAGTAATGACATTAAAATAGCAACATCCATAGCTAGAAATATGGTAACAAAATGAGGATTTTCAGATAAAATAGGTCCATTATTATATGAAGAAAATAATGAAAATTTAATATATAATAAAATATATAATAAAAATTATAATTCTGAATATATATATAAAATTATAGATAAAGAAGTTAAAAACATAATAAAAAAAAATTATAAAAGAGCAAAATATATATTAATTAAAAATATTAATATATTACATATAATGAAAAATGAATTAATTAAATATGAAACATTAAATTATAAAGATATTATAAATATAATGTCTATAAATAATTATAAAAATAATTTAATAAAAAAAAAATAACAATAATAATATTATTATAATATAATATAAACATTAAAATAAATTTACTTAAAATTAAACTAATTAATAATAAAATGTACCTATTTTTTTTAACATTATTTATAATAATATCTATATTAATAATAATATTAATAATATTATATCCTAATAAAAATAATATTATAGAATCATCAATACATACTAGAAATATAAATAATAAAAATATTAATTTAAACTTTTTTAAAAAAACATTAAATAATACAATAATAATATTATCTATATTATTTTTTACAATTACAATAATTTTAAATAATATAAATAATAAAAAAATTAAAATTAATAATTTATTAAATAAAAATAATATATCAAAAATTAAAAGTAAAAAATAAATTTTACCGGGGTGGTGAAAAAGGTAAACACGCTATCATGAGGAGATAGTTCTTTAAATTTTAAAAGAATTACGGGTTCAAATCCCGTTCCCGGTAATTAAAAAATTATTCATATAATATTTTAAATAAATTATGAATATAATATTATATAATATTATAAAAATATTAATAATTTATCTAAAATCAGATATTTAATATATATAAAATATATAATTTAAATAAAATATGAATTTATAATTTTTAAATATGAATAAAGAAATTATAGAAGTAGCAGAAGCTGTATCTAATGAAAAATCTTTACCTAGAGAAAAAATTTTTGAGGCATTAGAAAGCGCTCTAGAAATTGCAATAAAAAAAAAATATAAAAAAAAAATAAATATAAAAGTTTATATAAATAGAAAAAATGGAATATTTAATATTTATAGAAGATGAATAATAGTTAAAAAAGTTAAATATCCAGAAAAAGAAATAAATATTAAAAAAATAAAAAATAATAAAAATATTAAAATAGGAGAATTTATTGAAAATAAAATTAAATTAATAAAATTTGATAGAATCGCAACACAAATTGTAAAACAAGTAATAATTCAAAAAATGAAAGAGGCTAAAAAATCAATAATACTTAAAAAAATAAAAAAAAAAAAAGGAAAAATAATTTCAGGATTTGTAAAAAAAATACAAAAAAATTATATAAGTATAGATATAGGATATAATTTAGAAGCTATTTTACTTAAAAAAGATATGATTTATAAAGAAAAATATAAAAAAGGTGATAAAATAAAAGGATTAATTTATTATTTTAAAAATAAAAATAATGAATATCAAATTTTATTAACAAGATCTAAAAAAGAAATTTTAGTAGAATTATTAAAGTTACAAATACCAGAAATAAATAAAAAAATTATAAAAATAGTTAATATATCTAGAGATCCGGGATTAAGATCAAAAGTAGCAATTAAATCAAAAGATAAGAGAATAGATCCTATAGGAACATGTATAGGAATTAAAGGATTAAGAATAAAATATATATCTAATGAATTATCAGGAGAAAAAATAGATATAATTTTATGAAATAAAAATCCTAAAAAATTTGTTATAAATGCTATGTCACCAGCCAAAATAATTAATATTAAAAAAATTAAAATTGAAAAGAAAATGATAATAACAGTAAAAAATAATCATATTGCTAAAGCAATAGGTAAAAAAGGTCAAAATATAAAATTAGCTTCTCAATTAACTAAATGAAATATTAAAATATTAAATAATAATAATAAAATATATAATTAAATAATAATAATAATAATAATAACTATATAATATTATTTTATTAAAAAAAATATATTTTATTTAATACAATTTTAAATGAATTATGCAAATTAAAAAAAAAAATATAAAAATAAAATTTCAAAAAAAATTTAATAAAATTAAAATAAATAAAAAATATAAAAAATTTAAAATTAATAAAAAAAAACATATAAAAAATATAAATATAAAAAATAAATTTAAATTTAAAAAAAAAAACAAAAAAAATAATTATAAATTTAAAAAAAAAAGAATAATAAATAAAAATAATATTAAAAAAAAAATAAATAAAAAAAATATAATAACAAAAAACAATCAAAAAAATAAATATAAAATATTAAAAAATAATTTATTATTAAATATAAAAAAAGGAAATATAATAAAAAACAGACCACCAATAGTAACTATTATGGGTCATGTAAATCATGGAAAAACATCATTAATAGATTGTATAAAATTATCTAATATTCAAAAAAATGAAATAGGTAATATTACACAAAATATAAATGCATATAATATTAAATCTAAATATGGTAAATTAACATTATTAGATACACCAGGGCATTGTACTTTTACAGATATGAGAAAAAAAAGTATTAATATATCAGATATAGTAATACTATTAATAGCAATAGATGATGGAATAATGCCTCAAACTAAAGAAATTATAAAATATTCTAATAAAAAAAAAGTACCTATCTTAATAGTATTAAATAAAATTGATAAAATTAATTATTTACATAATATAAATATTATAAAAAAAAGTATAAATATAAATTATATATTACCTAATAAATTATTTAAAAAAAATATATTTATAAAAATATCTACTAAAAATAATATAGGTATTAATAAATTAATTAAAAACATATTTAAAATATCTAAATTATTAAAATTAAAAGCTTTTATAAATGGTATGGCATCTGGAATAATATTAGATTCTAGTATAAATAAAAATATAGGACCAATAGCAAAAATATTAATTAAAAATGGAACATTAAAAAAAGGAGATATAATTTTATGTAATGAAATATATGGTAAAATAAAATGTATATTTAATGATAAAAAAATTATTAAAAAAGCTAAACCATCAATGGCAGTAGAAATATCAGGTTTATCAAACATACCAAAAATAGCAGAAAAATTTATAGTAGTAAATAATAAAAAAAAAGCTAAAAAAATTTCTGAAATTAAATATAAAATTAATAAAGAAAAAAAATTAGAAAAAATTAAAAATAAAAATATTAATAATATTTTAATAAATAAAAATAAAAATAATAATCATAATTTAAATATAATATTAAAAACAAATTTATTAAGTTCTATAAAAACAATTAAAAACAGTATAAAAAAAATATCAAAAAAAATTAAGATTATATATAATAATATAGGTAATATTAATGAAAATGATTTAATTTATGCAAAAACAACTAATTCTATAATAATAGGATTTAATGTTCAAAAAAATAATTTCATTAAAAAAAATATTAATTATAATATTAAAATATATTATTTTACATTAATATATAAATTAATAGAAAAATTAAATCATATATATAGAAAAAAAGTAAAAATAAATAATAAAAAAATAATATTAGGAACAGCAACTATAAAAAATATATTTAAATCATCAAAAACAGATATAATAGCTGGATGTATAATTAATAAAGGATATATAAATATAAATAATAAAATAAAAATAACAAGAAATAAAATTATTATATATGAAGGTAAAATACAATCAATTAAAAGATTTAAAAATAATGTTAAAACTGTATATAATAATAATGAATGCGGTATACATATTAAAAATTTCAATAAAATAAAAATAGGAGATAAAATAACATCATTTAAATAAATAATGAATAATATAATAATAAATAAAAAAATTAAAAAAATACAAAAATATTTAATTAATTTAATAAATATAAAATTTAATTATATCTTTAAAAAAAATTTAATTTCAATTAATTATATTCATGTATATAAAGATATATCAAAAATTAATATATATATAAATACAAATAAAAATAAAAGAGAAAATAAAAAAATTTTAAATATTTTAAAATCATATAATATATATATAAAAAATAAAATAATTAAAAAAATAAATTTTAGAAATATTCCTAAAATATATTTTATAATAGATAAATTCTATAATAAAAATAAAATATTATTTAATTTATTAAATAAAATAAAAAAATAAGTTATGAATTTAAATAAAATAAATGGTTTACTTAATTTTTATAAACCAAAAGGAATAACATCTAATAAAATATTACAAAAAATTAAAAATATATTTAAACCAAAAAAAATAGGATTTATAGGAACATTAGATCCTATTTCATCAGGAATATTATTAATATGTTTTGGAAAAACTAATAAATTATTTAAATTTATAATAAAAGAAAAAAAAACTTATATAGTAACATCTATTTTAGGTATAAAAACAAATACATATGATTCATATGGATATATAACTAAAATAAATAAAAATAAAAAATTAATTAAAAAAAAAAAAATTAATTAAAATTATTAATAAATATAAAGGAACAATAAAACAAAAAATACCTATATATTCATCTAATAAATTTAAAGGTAAACCATTATATAAATATGCAATAAAAGGAATTAATATAAAAAAATATAGCTTTATAAAAATTTATAAAATAAAATTAATAAAATTTAAAAAAAATATATTTAAATTAAAAATAAAATGTTCTAAAGGCACATATATAAGAAGTATAATTCATAAAATAGGTAAAAATTTAAAAATTGGAGCACATATAATAAAATTAAAAAGAACAAAAATAGGAAAATTTGTAATAAAAAAGTCATTAAAATTTAAAAAAATTATTAAAATAAATAAAATTAATAAATATTTAATAAATCATAAAATATTACTAAAAAAATATAAAATAAAATAAAAATGAAAAAATTAGTTCTTATAAGACATGGTGAAAGTATTTGAAATAAAAAAAATATATTTACAGGTTGAACAGATATTAAATTATCAAAAAAAGGAATTCTAGAAGCAAAAATAGCAGGTAAAATTTTAAAAAAAAATAAATTTTCATTTGATATAGCTTATACTTCATTATTAAATAGAGCTATACATACTACTTGAAAGATATTATATGAACTAGATTTAGTCTGAATTAAAATTATTAAAACATGAAAACTAAATGAAAGACATTATGGAAAACTACAAGGATTAAATAAAAAAAAAGTTCTAAATAAATATGGAAAAAATAAATTTAAAAAATGAAGAAGAAGTTTTTTAATTAATCCTCCAAAAATAAATAAAAATGATATTTCATATCCTGGTAATGATATAAAATATAAAAAAATAAATAAAAAAATAATTCCATTAGGAGAAAGTTTATTAGATACATATAATAGAGTAATACCATATTGAAAAAATAAAATATATAATAATATAATAAAAAAAAAATCAATATTAATTGTTGCACATGGTAATTCATTAAGAGCATTAATAAAATATATAGAAAATATTTCAGATAAAAATATATCAAAGCTTGAAATACCAACTGGTAAACCATTAATTTATGAATATAATAATAAATTTAAGATTAAAAACAAATATTATTTATAATAAAAAAAATAATTGGCCCCTATTGGATTCGAACCAACGACCAAGCGATTATGAGTCGCCTGCTCTACCTCTGAGCTAAAGGGCCAAATAATATTTAAATAAATAATAACAAAAATATTTTTAAAACTCAACTAAAATTATAAAATAAAATTAATTATTAAAAAATATTTATTTATTATCATTATTTTGAAAATCAATATTATCATTACTACTACTATATTTAAATATTTTAACTATAGCTGGTCTTAATAATCTATCATTTATCATATAACCATCTTGTAATACTTCTATAATTTTATTATCTTTAGATTTACTATTAGTATAAACTATTGATATAGCTTCATGATAATTAGGATCAAATTGGTTAATATTTTTTAAATTTAATATACCAAACTTTTTTAAAATTACTAAAAAATTTTTTAATGTTAAATTAATACCTTCATAATTAATAGAAGGATCTAAATTTTTATCTTTACCTACTAATATTGAAGATTTTAAATTATCTATTATAGATAATAATTCTTTAGAAAATTTTTCTAATGAATATTTATATATATTATTTATATTTTTTTCATTTAATTTTCTCATATTTTCAATATCAGCTTTACATCTTAAAATAATATTATTATTTTCTTTTTTTAAAATAATTAATTTATTTTTTAATTTTTTTATTAATTTATTTTTAATTTTAATATTTTCATTTAATAAAAAAATCTTATCCTTTATTTTTTTTAAATTAATATTATCACAACAAAAATTATTATCTTTACTTTTTTTATCATCTATAGCATCACAATTAATATCAATATTTTTATTATGATATTTTTTACTATTCATATTTTTACCAAAATGTATCAATTTAAATAAAATTTATATAAAATATTATAAATTAATTATTATAATATAACAATATATAATAAACCATATATAAATAATATATAAAATATAAAATGAAAAAAAAAAATAATGTTATATATAATAAATTTATAAAAAAAAAATATATAATTAAAAAAATATTTAAAGCTGGAATTATGCTTAAAGGATGAGAAGTAAAATCAATATTAAAAAAAAATATAGATATAAAAAATAGTTATATAAATATAAATAAAAATAAAGAAATATATATAATAAATTTAAATATATCACCATTAAAAAATAATTTAATTAAAGAAAAAATTAGAAAAATAAAATTATTATTAAATAAAAAAGAAATTTATTATTTATATAATAATGTAAAAACTAAAGGATATACAATAATATTAATATCAATTATAATAAAAAAACCATGATATAAAGCTAAAATAGCATTATGTAAAGGTAAAAAAATATATGATAAAAGAAACAATACTAAATATAAAGAATGAAAAAAAATAAAATAATATTGACATTAAAAAATTAATTATATAATATATATATATAATAATTAATGGGGTTGTGTTTGGATTTTGACAAAATATATTTATTTTAATGTGCATGTCGAGGTACGGTAGGCCGCGTTAAAAACCGTAAAAAATTTTAATTGCAAAAAACAATCAAAATTGTGCTTTAGCAGCTTAAAAAACTGTTGAGC
Source organism: Candidatus Stammera capleta (assembly GCA_036689505.1). Classification (GTDB taxonomy): domain Bacteria; phylum Pseudomonadota; class Gammaproteobacteria; order Enterobacterales; family Enterobacteriaceae; genus Stammera; species Stammera capleta_AN. Next base: position 11,071 of record CP144843.1, on the reverse strand, counting down.
CGTTTTTATATATTATTTTGTCTCTTTATAAATATAAAAATGTTATATAAAAGAGAAAAAATTATAGATGTCTATGTCTATAATTAATTTAATAATAGACTAGTTAATTATTTATTTTTTTTATTTTTAATAATTAATTAAAATTAAAATAAAATAAACATGTAGTATCAAAAAAATAATTTATTTTGGAAGCGGGTTCGAATCCCGCCAGCTCCAATTAATAATTAAATTTAATATTATAAAATAAATTTAAAATTATAGGTGATTAACTCAGTGGTAGAGTATCTCTTTTACAAGGAGAAAGTCAATGGTTCAATTCCATTATCACCTATTAATTAATTTTATTTAAAATGTTTAATATTTAATAAATCTTTATAAGAAAACTTTGAAAAATTATTTTCATATACTAAAATCAATAATGATAAAGTTATATCTTCTATTTCTTTTTTATTATTAAAATAATTTATTATTTTATTTAAAAATTTTCTATAAAAATTTAATAATAAATTATTTTTATTAAAATTATCATTAATTAATTTTAATATTTTATTTAATCTAGAATTTAATAAAGTATTAAAATCAGGTAAACGAATTCTTTTAATACTATAATTAAATTTTCTATTAATTAATTTTAAAAATCTTAAATCTTTATTTTCTAAAAATAATATTGCTTTACCAATATTATCAGCTCTACCAGTTCTTCCTATTCTATGAATATAGGAATTTATATTATATGGTAAATCATAATTAATTATTAAATTAACATTATTTATATCTAAACCTCTAGAAGCTATATCAGTAGCTACTAAAATATTTATTAAACCATTTCTAAAATTTAAAATAATTTTTTCTCTTAAATATTGACTAATATCACCATTTAAAGCAGAAGATAAATATCCTTTTTTCTCTAATAATAAAGATAATTTTGAACTAAATTCTTTAGTCTTAACAAAAATTATTAATCTATTAAAAACTTCTGTTTCTAAAAAATTTATTAATATATTAATTTTAAATTTAGGGTTTATAAAACAAAAATATTGAATTATATTTAAATTAACATTATTCTTATTAAGAATAATTTCTTTAGGATTATTCATAATATTTTTAGTAACATTAATAATGTTTAAAGACATTGTAGCTGAAAATAAAGCAGTTTGATGTATTATTTTAATATTTTTAATGATATTTTTTACATCATTTATAAAACCCATATGTAACATTTCATCAGCTTCATCTATAACTAAAACGTTTATATTATTTAAATATATTGTTTTTCTATTTATATGATCTAATAATCTTCCTGGAGTAGCAATAACTATATTAGGGTTTTTTTTTAAATTACTAAATTGAATATTATAATTTTGACCACCATACAAAGAAACAACTTTAATATCTTTAAAATATTTAATAAATAATTTAAAAAAATTAAAAATTTGTATTACTAATTCCCTTGTAGGTGATAAAATCAAAACTTGTAAATCATTATTAAATTTAATATTATTTAATATAGGTAATACAAATGAAGCTGTTTTACCACTACCAGTTTTAGCAATAGCTAAAATATCTTTACCTTCTATAAATAAAGGTATACATTTAATCTGTATTTCTGTAGGAATTTTATATCCAATATTATAAATAATTTTTAATAATTTTTTACTTAAACCTAAATTATTAAAATTATTTATATTATTAAAATTATTTAAATTCATATGTTATTTTCCATAATCTAAATATTTTAAATATTTAATAAAATATTATTTTTTAATATTATGTATATTTAATCTCATTTTTCCATTTTTAATATTAATATCAAGAACTTTTACAAATATAAATTGACCTATTTTAAAAAATTTAAAAATATTATTTATATTAAATTTTATAATACTTGATATATGTAATAATCCTTCTTTACCATTTTCAAATAAAACAAATAATCCAAATTCAACTATTTTAGTTATTTTTACTTTATATATATTACCTATTTTTAAATCTTCAGTTATTTTTTTTATATTATTAATAACATTATTTACATCATTTTCATTAGAAGAAATTATTTTAATAACACCATTATCTTCAATTTCTATTAAACAATTATGTTTTTCTGTTAATTTTTTTATTACTGAACCACGTTTTCCTATAATATATTTAATTTTATCAATATTAATATTATAAGTAAAAATTCTAGGAGCAAATTTAGAAATTTTAATATTATTTTTATTTATATATGAATTCATTTTATCTAATATATATAATCTAGAATCTTTAGATTCATATAAAGAATTTTTTATTATATTATAGTTTATCCCTTTAACTTTCATATCCATTTGAATAGCAGTTATACCATCATAAGTTCCTATTACTTTAAAATCCATATCTCCTAATCTATCTTCATCTCCAATTATATCAGATAATATAAAATTTTTATTTTTACTTATAAATAAACCCATTGCAACACCAGAAACATTACATTTTATAGGTACACCAGCATCCATCAATGATAAAGAAGCACCACATACAGATGCCATAGAAGAAGATCCATTTGATTCTAAAATATCTGATACTATACGTATAGTATAAGGAAAAATTTTATTATTAGGTAAAACAGGTAATATACCTTTTTTAGCTAAATATCCATGACCTATTTCTCTACGTTTTGGTATTCCTATACTACCAATTTCACCAACAGAATATGGAGGAAAATTATAATGAAAAATAAATTTATCTGTTCTATCACCTAGATAAATATCATTAAAATTTTGAGCATCTTTAGATGTACCTAAAGTTACTGTTACTAAAGCTTGTGTTTCACCTCTAGTAAATAAAGCAGAACCATGTACTCTCTTAGGTAAAAATCCAACTTTTATATCAATATTTCTTATATCATTACATTTTCTTTTATCTATACGAATATTATTATTTAATAAGTTTTTAATTATAATTTTTTTTTCAATTTTTTCAAACTCTTCAAATACTAAATGTTCTTTAAAATCATATTTATTTTCAATTAAATTAAATATTAAACTATCTTTTATTATATTTAATTGTTTATTTCTATTTTTCTTACATAAAAATAAAGAATATAATTTTTCAATCTTAATTTTACAAAAAGAATTAATATATTTTTTTAAATCATTTGAAATACAATTTTTTAAATAAGAAAAATCAAAATCAACAATATTATATTTTTTAAATGATGAAAATAAATTAATATATTTAATTACCTTTAAATATTTTGTATAACCAAAATCAATAGCACTTAAAATTAATTTTTCACTTAAATTATTACTTGAAATATCAATAACTGTAATACCATTTTTAGTTCCAGCAATAACTAGATTTAAATCGCTATAATTCATTTGTGATACAGTAGGATTTAAAACAAATTTTTTATTTATATAACCTATTCTAGCAGCACCTAAAATTTCTATGCATGGTATTCCTGAAATACTTAAAACAGCAGAAACTGCTATTATTGATAATATATCTGCTGTAATTTCAGGATCTATAGAAATAACATTAACTACTATTTGTATTTCATTTAAAATATTTCTATTAAATAAAGATCTTATAGATCTATCAATTAATCTAGATATAATTACTTCTATATCACTAGATCGACCTTCTCTTCTAAAAAAACTACCTGGTATTTTTCCAGCAGAATAAAATTTTTCTTGATAATAAACACTTAAAGGAAAAAATTTTTGTTCAACATTTAATTGATCATTACAAACTAAAGTAACTATTACTACAGTATCACCTATGCTAGCAATTATAGAAGAAGTAGACTGTCTAGCTATAACACCAGTTTCTAATTTAATTATAAAATTACCATATTTAAATTCAAAAATATTATTTTTTAACAAAATAATTTATCCTTAATAAAAAACTAAATATCTAATGTCTAATTTTTAAAATTTTTAATATTTTTTTATATTTATTAAAATTATAATTCTTTAAATAATTTAATAATTTACGTCTTTTAAAAACTAATTTTAAAAAACCTCTTTTACTATGAAAATCCTTTTTATAAATAATAAAATGATTTTGCAATTTATTTATTCTAAAAGTTAATAATATTATTTGTGATTCACAACAACCAATATTATTATTTTCATAATAATATTCTAATATTTTATTTTTAAATTTATTAATCATAATTAATATTATTTTAAAATTAATTAAAATATATAAAACCTTTAAAAAAAAATAAAGGTTTTATATATTATTTTAATATAGAATATAATATTTATATAATATAAAATTATATATTACATCATATTATTCATACCACCAATATTATTACTCATCCCATTATTAGGATTATTATTTAAATCAGATTTTTCATCTTTAGATAAATCAGTAATCATACATTCAGTAGTAACCATTAATCCTGCAACAGAAGCTGCATATTGTAATGCAGAACGAGTAACTTTAGTAGGATCTAAAATACCCATCTCTATCATATCACCATATTTTTCAGTAGCAGCGTTATATCCATAATTTCCGCTACCAGCTTTAACATTATTAGCAACTACAGAAGCTTCATCACCAGTATTTGAAACAATCTGACGTAAAGGAGATTCCATAGCTTTTAAAGCTACTCTAATACCCATATTTTGATCTTCATTATTAGCTGTTAAATTATTTAATCTTTCAGCTACTCTAACTAAAGCTACACCTCCACCTGCAACTACTCCTTCTTCAACTGCTGCTCTAGTAGCATGTAAAGCATCTTCAACACGAGATTTTTTTTCTTTCATTTCAACTTCAGTAGCCGCACCAACTTTAAGTACTGCTACTCCACCAGCTAATTTTGCTACTCTTTCTTGTAATTTTTCTTTATCATAATCAGAAGTTGATTCATCTATTTGTTGACGAATTTGAGATATTCTATTAGAAATTTCTTTTTGACTTCCAGCACCATCTATAATAGTAGTATTATCTTTATTAATAATAACTTTTTTAGCACTTCCTAAATCTTCTAAAGAACATTTTTCTAAATCCATACCAATCTCTTCAGAAATAACTATTCCATGAGTTAAAATTGCAATATCATGTAACATAGATTTACGTCTATCGCCAAAACCAGGAGCTTTAACTGCTGCAACTTTTACTATACCTCTCATTGTATTAACAACTAAAGTAGCTAAAGCTTCTCCTTCAACATCTTCAGCAATTATTAATAAAGGTTTATTAGATTTAGCAACAGATTCTAATATAACTAATAATTCTCTTATATTAGATATTTTTTTATCAACTAATAAAATAAAAGGATTATCTAATTCAACTAAACCAGAATCATTTTGATTAATAAAATAAGGAGATAAATAACCCCTGTCAAATTGCATGCCTTCTACAACATCTAACTCATCTTGTAATCCAGTTCCTTCTTCAACAGTTATAACACCTTCTTTTCCTACTTTTTCCATTGCTTGAGCAATTAATTTACCAACTGTTTCATCATCATTAGCTGATATTGTACCTACTTGAGCTATAGATTTAGAATCAGTACATTGAACAGAAATTTTTTTCAATTCAATTACTGCAGAATTAACAGCTTTATCAATTCCTCTTTTTATATCCATAGGATTCATTCCAGCTGCTACTGCTTTTAAACCTTCATTAACTATAGATTGAGCTAAAACAGTAGCTGTAGTAGTACCATCACCTGCAACATCATTAGATTTAGAAGCTACTTCTTTAACCATTTGAGCTCCCATATTTTCAAATTTATCCTCTAACTCTATTTCTCTAGCTACAGAAACTCCATCTTTAGTAATTATAGGTGCTCCAAAAGATTTATCTAAAACTACATTACGACCTTTAGGTCCTAATGTAACCCTTACAGCATCCGCTAAAATATTTACTCCACGAAGTATTTTTAATCTTGCGTCATTACCAAATTTTACATCTTTAGATGTCATGTTATATACACCCTCTAATTAAAAAAAAATTAAAATATATAAAAAAAAATATCTAGTTAACTCATTACTATTTTAATATAGCTAATACATCACTTTCAGACATAATTAAAACTTCTTTATCATCTAATTTCTCTGTCTTAATACCATAACCATCATTAAAAATAATTAAATCTCCAACTTTAACATCTAGAGATTTTATTTTACCATTATCTAAAATACGACCTTTACCAACGGCCAATACTTTACCTCTATTTGATTTACCAGCAGCTGAACCAGTTAGTACTATTCCACCTGAAGATTTAGATTCTGCATCTTTACGTTTAACAATTATACGATCATGTAATGGACGAATTTTCATTTAATTATCTCCTTAATTTTAAAATAAATATTATTATAAATATTATAACAACAATTATTTATTATTTAATTATTAATTAAAAATTATTTAAATAAATATAAAATTATACAATAAAATTATAAAAAATAATATAAATATGAAATATTTAAAATTGACAATATATTTTTAATAATTTATAATAATAAAGTTTTAAGTTAAAATTTAAATAAATGAATAATTTAAATAATAATAAAAAAAATAATTTAATAATTATAACAAGTAATATACCAAATAATAAATCAATATTAAAATTAATTACTAAAAAAATTTTTAATAAAAAACTTTCTTGTTGTATAAATTATATTAAAATAAATTCATTATTTATATGAAAAAATAAAACTAAAAAAAAAAAAGAATTTAAAATAATTTTAAAAACAATATATTTATTAAAAAAAAAAATAATTAAAATAATTAAAAAATATAATCCTTATAAAATACCAGAAATTTTAACTATAAACATAAATGATACAAATAAATCATATTTAAAATGATTAAAAAAAAATTTAATAAATTTTAAATAAGCCCAGATAGCTCAGTAGGTAGAGCAGAGGACTGAAAATCCTCGTGTCGGCGGTTCAATTCCGCCTCTGGGCAAAATTTATATAAAAATAAATTATAAAATATATATAATATTTAAATTAATAAATAATTAATATTTATTTAAAATATTTTCTATATCTTGATTTGTTTTTTGATCTAAAATTTTATCTAATAATTTTTTACAATTAGAAAAATATGAACTTCTTATTATTTTTTTAACATTAGGTATAAAACTTAAATTCATACTTAATTCATCTAAACCTAATCCTAATAATAATTTTATAGAATTTAAATTACTAGCTAATTCTCCACATATACCAATTTTTTTATTATTTTCATGAATAGAATTTACAACATATTTAATTAAATTTAATACAGAAGGACATAAAGGATTATATAAATTAGAAACCTTTACATTATTTCTATCTACAGCTAAAATAAATTGTGTTAAATCATTAGTTCCAATACTAAAAAAATCTAATTCTTCAGCTAAATGACTACATATTATTGCAGCAGAAGGAGTTTCTATCATAGCTCCAATTTTAATATTTTCATCAAAATTAATATTATCTTTTACTAAAAGATTTTTAATATAATTAATTTCATTTTTTAAGAAATAAACTTCTTCCATAGATATTATCATAGGAAATAATATACGAATTTTACCAAAATAGGAAGCTCTTAATATAGCTCTTAATTGAGTGTGTAATATATCTTTTCTATCTCTGTATATCCTTATAGATCTTCAACCTAAAAAGGGAACATCTTCTTTAGGAAAATCCATATAAGATAAAAATTTATCACCTCCTAAATCAACTGTACGAATGGTAACTAAATTACCTTTCATATATTCTACAGCTTCTTTATAAAAAATAAATTGTTCATCTTCACTAGGAAAATTATTTCTATCCATAAATAAAAATTCTGTTCTATATAATCCTATACCTTCAGCTCCATATTTTGATATACTATTAATATCTTTATTATTACTTATATTTGCAAATAATTTTATTTTAAAACCATCATATGTAATTGCTGGTAATTTTCTTAATTTTAATAAATTCTTTTTTTTAATAATAAATTTATTATATTTTTTATTAAATTTTTCAAAAACTTTATTATCTGGATTAATATAAATATTACCTTTTATACCATCTATAACTATATTATCATTATTTTTAACCAAATTAGTAATATTATTTACTTTTATCATAGATACTAATTCTAAAGATTTAGATATTATTGAACTATGAGAAGTAATACTACCATTTTCAATTATAAAACCTTTTATTATATTTAAATCAAATTGAACAATTTGAGAAGGAGATAAATCCTTAGATATAATAATAATATTTTCTTTATCTTTGCTTAAACAATTAAAATCTATTAATTTTATATTTTTAATATTACAAATTAATCTTTTAGAAATATCAATTAAATCATTAGCTCTTTCTTTTATATAAATATTATTAACTTTTTTAATACATTTTATTTGTTTATTTATAAATTTATTAACAGCTGAATCAGCATATAATAATTTATTTTTTATCAATTTAATAATATCTTTTTTAAATAATTTATCTTTTAATATTAATATATATCCATCAAATAATAATTTTCTATCTTTATTATCTGATGATAATTTCTTAATATTCTTTAATTGTTTTAAAGTTTTTTTATAAGAATTTATAAAATTATTAATTTCTTTTTCTATTTGATCTTTTCTAATATTTTTTTTATTAATAATAATATTTTCTTCTTTTAAAATAAAAGCTTTTCCAAAAGAATAACCATTATATACTATAGTACCATTTAATAACATAATTATACCTTTTATATTAATAATTTAAAATTATAATTAATTATTCTAATAAATTTATAATTTTAGTTAATTCATTAACAGCTTTTAATTCATCTTTACCATTTGCCTTTATATAAATTAAATCATTTTTAGAAATACCTAAAGTTTGTATTTGTAATAAACTTTTAGCATCTACTTCTTTATTATTTAATTTAATACTTATTTCAGAACAAAATTTTTTAGCTTTTTTAACTAATTTTGTAGCAGGCCTAATATGAAATCCATTTTTTAAAGTAACTAAAACTTTTTTTTCTATCATTAATAATTATCCTATTAAATTGATAAATTAACTTTATATAATACAAAATATATTTTAACATAATAAAAAATTATTATTTCAATATTTTATTTTAAATAGTAATATTATTAATATAAAATTAATAAAATAATAATACTTAATGATAAAATAATATTAATTTAAAATAAAGAGAGATTTATAATATGATTAAAAAACTATTTTTAATAATAATAACATCATTTTTTATAAATAAAAATTTGTATTCTAAAGAAATTATTAATAATAATTTTAATAAAAAAATATATTTTGGTACTAAAATAGGTTTTTCAAATTTTTTAAATTTAAAAAATTTAAATAATAAATTTAAAATTATTAATACAAAATTTAAATCCAATAAAATAGGATATGGAAGTTTTTTAGGTTATAAAATAAATAATAATTTTAATATAGAATTAGGGTATGAAAATTTGGGTAAAGTTATTAAAAAAGGTAAATTTATTAATGGATATTTTAAATCTAAAGGAATAACATTATCTAATAAAATTAATTATAATATTTATAATAATACTAATATTTATATTAAATTAGGTTGGATAATAATAAAATCTATTTCTAAAAAGAATAATATTATAAATAATACAAAAAATGTAATTTCATATAAGAAAATAACTCCTTTAACTTCTTTAGGAATTGAATTTAAAATAAGTAAAAATTTATATTCTAGAATAGATTATCAATTTATAAATAATTTAGGTCATAAAAACTTTTTACATGAAGAACCAAAAAATAGTTTTTTAAATATTAATATTATATATAATATAAATAATATTAATAATAATAATAAAAATATAAATTATATAAATTATAATAAAAATAAAATTTTAATAAGTAAATTTATTAATAATTATAAAATAATAAATAAAAAAAAGAATATTTATAATTATAAATTATATTTAAATAATATTTTAAATTTAATTAAAAAAAGAAAATATAAAATATTATCAATTAATATTTATAATTATTCAATTTTAAATAATAATTATAAATTAAGATTAATAAATTTTATTAAATATAAATTAAATAAAATTAAAATAAATAAAGTAAATATAAAAGTTTATAAATTACTAAAAAATAATTGTAAACTTAATAATAAGATAGAATGTTATAAAAAATTAGATAAAAGATTTTTAATAAAAATAAAATTATTATAATAAAATTTAAAAATTTTTATAAAAATAATAAAATCACTTTTTTTTTCTATTAAGTGATTTTATTGTTTTAAATAAATAAATTATTAAATAATCTCTTATTAAATAAAAAATTATTTATATTTAAAGATATATTTATATTATTACTAAAACTTACTAATCTATATCAAATTCTTATATTGTAAAAATTATTTTTTAAATTATTAATTATATTAATATTTATTCCTATTTTAATTAATTTATTTAAATTATTATATATATTATATATATCACCAAATTTATTTAAAATTTTTAAAGCAGTTTTTTTACCTATACCTTTTATACCAGGTATATTATCACTTTTATCTCCACATAAAACTAAATAATCTTTTAATAAATAAGGATATAAACCATAATTTTTATAAATATTATCATTATTTAATATATTTTTACTGTATATAAATATATTATTAGATATTAATTGTATAAAATCTTTATCATAAGATAATATATATATATATATATATTTAAATAATTTATTTAATTTACAAGCAATATAATTAATTATATCATCACTTTCAACATTTAATATTGATATTATTTGGATATTAAAGTTAATTAATCTTTTTTTTAAAAATAATATATATTTTAAAAAACTCTTAGAACATTTTTTTCTATTAGATTTATAATCATTAAATATTTTTTTTCTATAATTATTTTTATTATTATTATCAAATATAAAAAAAATATATTCTGGATATATCTTATTATATCTTAAATAAATCATATTTATAAATATATTAAATGATTTTATAAAATTTTTTTTTTTCTTTTTATAATTTATTATATAATAAGATTTATAAGCAAATAAAGTACAATCTACTAAAAAAACTTTTATATAAAATATATTATTAAACATATATA